>CAXNNO010000038.1:0-11053 GCA_964203555.1 Bacteriovoracales bacterium | reverse complement strand
ATCAGAAACTCCGTGCCAACCCTCTGTAGCTTTTTTGATCGCCTGAATGGAGCAACCAAGTTTCCCGTGAACAATTTTATGTCCGCGTTCTCCCAGTTTTTTTTCGACTTTTGAATCCAGGAAAGGTGCCTCAATTTTTAATTCATCTGGTTGCCACTGCTGATGGATTCTTGTTGCCGCAACCGCCTCATAAAGTGGCATTTCAAACTCAACGGCATTTAAAATTGTTTGGGCCACGCAGGTAATAATTCTCGTTCCCGAGGGTGAGCCCAGGGCCATGAAGGGCCGATCATCTTTTGTTATAATCGTGGGTGACATTGACGAGAGAGGACGTTTCCGGGGAGAAACAAGATTGAATCGTCCGCCAACTGCACCAAATAAATTCTGAGCACCGAGCTTTTGAGCAAAATCATCCATCTCATTATTCAAAACGATCCCTGTTCCTGCGGCCATGACTCCTGAACCAAACCAGCCGTTGATGGTTTGAGTTGAAGAGACTAAGTTCCCTTCCTCATCGGCAATGGTGAAATGAGTTGTATCCGAAGATTCGTAGGGAAGATCAATTTTTTTTATCCTATCGGCCTCCATCGCCTTGGGTGAGTTTATGGATTGGGAAAGCTCTTTAAGATAGGCATCATCGATAAGTCCCTTGGAAGGAACGGGATGAAAATCAGGATCTCCCAAATAACTGGCGCGATCAACAAATGCCCTTTGCATGGCATTGGCAGTTAAGTGAACCGACTCAACTGATTGAGGACCCTTTCCCTTTAAATCATGCGGCTCAAGCATCTTGAGAATCTGGATCACATGGATTCCACCGGAACTCGGAGGAGGCATGGAGTAAATCTTAAGTCCTTTATAGGAACTCGTGACTGGTGTCCTCTCAATCATTGTGTAGGTTTTTAAATCACGATGGGACAGAAGACCCCGCTTTTTTTGTATCGTTTTGACGATCGCATCCGCAACTTTTCCCCGATAAAAACCATCCGCTCCCTTTTCTGAAATGATCTCAAGAGTCCGGGCCAGGTTTTCCTGGTAAATCATCGTTCCCAGAGAAGGAGTGTTCCCTTCAATCGTGTAAAACGTTTTCCGGGCCTCAGGATCCAGAGTGAGTACTCCCTTGCGATTTTCGAGCGCATCATGGAGTTGTCCATAAAGGGGAAAACCACCTCTGGCGAGTTCAATGGCGGGGGCCATGGTTTGACTCCATGGAAGTTTTCCAAAGCGGCGATGAATTTCATATAACCCCTTCACGAGTCCAGGATTGGCCACAGCAAGACCACCCTCCTGGGACATCAGAGGCTGAGTATTTCCATCTTTTGTGAGGTACATTTTTTCGGAAGCAAGAAGAGGGGCCATTTCACGAAAATCAAAGGCGTAAACTTTTTTGTCTGCCTTAGAAAAATAAAGCAAAAAACCTCCTCCGCCGATTCCAGTGGAATGAGGTCTTTCAACAGAGATGGCAAAAGATGCGGCAACAAAAGCATCAATAATATTTCCACCATTTGAAAATGTCGTTAATGCGGCCTGTGTGGTGGCACGACCTTGCGAGGTGACCATCGTTTTTTTTGCCATCGCCTCGTGGGCATCTCTGGGGCTTGATGGATCAGGCGCCACAATTTTGACTTTATGGGAGCAACCAATAAAAAGAATCAATAAGAGAAACTGGCGCATTTACGTCTCCAACTTTTTAAATCATACTTTTTTAGTCTAGGAGAAATGAAATGGATCTTAAAGATAAAAAATGTATTCCATGCTCAACTTTTATTCCCCCTTTGCCCTTGGAGGAGAAAAAAAGGTTACTTGAATATTTAGGACCTTTTTGGGAACTGGAACAAGATCATTCCCGATTGATCAGACACTTTAAATTTAAAAACTTTAAAACGGCACTTGATTTCACGAATCAAGTGGGTCGCATTGCTGAAGAGGAGAATCATCATCCGGCGATTCATCTTGGCCATGGTTATTGTTCGATAGAAGTGTGGACTCATACAAATAATAACTTGGTGGAAAATGACTTCATCCTCGCGGCAAAAATCAGTGAGGCCTATTCTAACTGCCCTACCTAAATGGTGACTCATCTCCTCAATAAACCTTCCTTTTTTTCCAATTAAGGCCCTCCTTTTATTTTACGCCTCGTATTGAAAGTCATCCTATTTTAAGGATTTACTCCTTTTGAACTTTGCTCATCTCTTTGCATATCCCTTTCTCATGAAACCATCCTGCCCCAATAAAACCTGCCTATTCTTTAAGTCCAAAGGAACTGTCCACAAAGACGGTACCTTCTTTAGAAAATGCGAGTCGCGATTCATTCAGCGATTCAAATGCAACACGTGTGGAAAAAAATTCTCGCACGCAACAAACACTCTCGAATTTGCTCAAAAAAAAAGAAGTATCAACTCGATCTTGAGGGGTCATCTCGCCTCTGGAGTCTCGATGAGGCGATCGGCCCTTCTTCTCAATGTTAACAGGATCACTATTGAGAGAAAATTCATTTACCTCGCTAAAAAGGCACAGATCTCACAAGCCGAATTCCTGAAAAGTCTTCGCGGACAAGTCACTCACGCGCAATTTGATGACCTTATCACTATCGAGCACACGAAATTAAAACCCCTCACCGTCTCAATGGCCGTCGATGCCAAAAAACGATTCATCCTCGGAGCACGAGTTGCACCGATCTCTTCATTCGGGCATCTGGCGAAGTTATCGAGGAGAAAATACGGGAAAAGAAAAAATGAACACAAAAAATCGCTAGATGAACTCTTCCAGATCATGACACCGACGTTGGCGCCAGAACCGTTACTTCGATCCGATGAACATAAATTTTATCCCGCCTTTGTGAAAAAATACGTTCCTGAAGCGAAACACGAGGCGTTTAAGTCCAGGCGTGCTTCAGTTGCTGGGCAGGGGGAACTCAAAAAACTCTACAGAGATCCGCTTTTTGCCATCAATCACGCGTGTGCGACTCTCAGGGCGAATATTAATCGGCTTTTTCGAAAAACCTGGTGCACGACGAAGAAAAAAGAGCGACTTCAGATGCACATCGACATTTTCGTCAACTATCACAATACGGTTTATCTTAATTAATTTTTAAAAAAAACATTTTCTTGGGAGACCATTTTTTTTTGGTCCCCCAATTAGGTGGGTCAGTTAGAGAAGTTTGCCGGAAATGTTGAGCTTATGCTCTTTTAAAAATCGTTTTTGTTTGAGACTTTTGCCAGAGAGATAAGATTGAGTGGAATCAATATATAAGTGCTTCAAGGCCGATCTCCCGATCAGCATCCTGAACTTCATTGATTCTCGATTTGTCAGCGTCAGCTCAATTCTTTTTCTGATGCCGGCTAGAACCATATAAGTCCGTATCACAAAACGCTCTTCTTTGTGGCCTCCGGAATCTGTGACAAATCTCTTATCGACTAAGATTGCCTTGCAGGAGACAACCTCGCTGAAATCATTTTGTAGCGGATGGACTTTAAAATAAACATAGGTCTTAGTTCCTTTTTCTTCTAAGGAAATATCGAAGGCATGCAAGCTTGATGTTTTTGCTCCGGTATCAACCTTGCCTTTCACCGCCACAAGCCCGAGATCCGGCAGTGAAACCCATTCTCTCCAACCAATTATTTTTGAATTGCGATTAACTTCTTTATCCATTTTGAAATTATAACAAAGGATATATTTTCCTGTTAAGAATTCTTGCCATGCCTGCCTCTAATGCTACAATAAATTTATGACAAGACGTCTCAATCTATAAAAGGTTCATTTTCATGAAGAAGCTCTCTGTTTTTTCAATTTTAACGGTCACTGGTTTATCACTTTTTATTACCAGCTGCACAACAAAGAAAAACTTAAATCAAAAAAATCCATCATCAAAAATGACTCTCTCTGAACAAATAGAAATTAATGATGACGTCACTGAAGAAATGTCCAAGAGTGCTGAATACACTCACGAGATGGCCGAGGCAGATGCCGACGATCAAATCATAAAAAAAGAAGTGGGCGACGCTGAAATTGATAAAGAGCTACCCGGTTCTGAGGACGATAAGGTTCCCTACGCCAAAAATTTTCTCGCACTAAAAAAAACAAAGCGCATGCAGTTCTGGGTGGATTATTTTACCAAACAAAACCACGAGCGCTTTCAGCGTTTCATCAATAATGGGGAAGAATATCGCCAGATCATTGAAAGAGTTTTTGAAGCTCAAGGATTACCAAAAGAACTTTATTTTGTTGGCCTCATTGAATCCGGCTATTACCTAGGTGCTAAATCTCACGCTTCTGCCGTAGGCCCGTGGCAGTTCATAAGAGGCACGGGAAAAAGATATGGTCTCAAGATCACGCCTGAGCTTGATGAGAGACAAGATCTTTTCAAGGCCTCAAGAGCGGCCGCGATGTATTTTAAAGATCTCCATAATGTTTTCTCAAGCTGGGAGCTTGCTCTTTCAGCATATAACGCCGGTGAGTACGGAATTATCCGCAGAATCATGAAGCACGGAACCCGTGACTTTTATGAGTTATCTCAAAAAAAGCAATTGCCCTCAGAAACAATCAACTACGTGCCAAAAGTCCTGGCGGCGATGCATATTGTAAAGAATGCTGAAAAATATGGATTTGTTATTCCTAAGAAAAAGCATCGTTTATTTGACATGACTGAACTGCGTCCCGCTGCGAGAAATGTCCCCCTTTCTGTTATTGCCAACCGACTCAATGTCAGCACTAACCTGCTTAAAAAACTTAATCCTGAATTAAGACGCAACTCAACTCCAAGAAATTTTTCAGGTACTTATTATCTTCGTGTTCCTCAGTCTAGATATGCGACTCAAGAAATTGGGCCACAAAGTGGTTTAAATGTTACAAAGATAGGTAAGCCTGAATCCAGAAAAGAACTAAATAGAAGAACTGCTTTTATTGATAGCACTATTTCTTCTGTGATTACCAATGAAATAAGACCACTTGTGCATAGAGTGCGAAACGGAGAAACACTTTTTTCAATTTCAAGAAAATACAACATCACACCAAGAGAGCTGGCACGGCTGAATGATTTTAAGACCTGGAATACGAAACTTCAGCTCGGTCAAAAGATCAAACTTGGTGCGGAAAATTTTCAAAAAGTTGCAACGGCCTCAAGAAACTCCAAAGTTAAAATGACCAACAGGCCTCTGACCTACAAGGTTCGCCAGGGCGACAATTTGATGGATATTGCCAAACTATTTGACATTAAACTCTCCAAAATCAAAAAGGCCAATAATCTTCAGAAAAGTAAAGTTCTCGTGGGCCAGAAAATCATTCTTCCAGATACCAGAAAGGGTATCTACACCGTTAGAAAGGGTGATCACCTTACCAAGGTCGCCAGAGATCTCAAGCAACCCATCGAAACTCTCATTAAATTGAATTCGTTAAAGCGCGGGGCGATTTATCCGGGCCAGAAAATTATTGTGAATATGGATTAAATCTAGGACTGTCTATTTGAAAACTTGCCCTGAGAGGCAAATGATCCGAGGAGGCCGAAGATAAAACTTCGGCCTTCATCATTTTAAGGCTCGCTTTATACCAGATGTAATCCAGTCTTCGATCAGGTTTCCATGAGGGATAGGTAAAGAACTGGGCCTCATCTTTGGCATAAATCTCATCAGGAATAACTTCCAATAGGCCGGGGCCTGTCATGAGCTCATAGCTTGCATCATTTTCGTAATCATCATCGTTGTAAAATTTTGAACGTTTTGTGGCACTGGCCGGAAGCATATTAAAATCTCCGGCAACGAGGTCAATTTTTTCATTTTTAATTTTATGCACAAGTTTTATGATCTGATTTTTACGATCATTTTTATCAAAGGCCTCAAGATGAAGGTTCATCAGGTTAAATTTTTTATCGCCAACAGAAATGGTGACTTTTTGAAAGTACCTGTGGAGATAAAAAAGATTATACCACCACGGCTGGGATGTCGGTTTGGAAAGTAATGTGACTTCATGATCTGTGATTGGAAACTTACTTAGAATGGCCCCGCCGGACTTCATTTTTCCGAAATTATTTTTCAAAGGCCAGTAGGGAAAAGGGATGTAGTTCGACTCCCAGGACGAGGCCTCGGCAACAAACGGATAACCAGCGGCCCGGGCGATATAGTCGGCCTGATTTATTTTATGAGACCTGGAGGATTCAAAGTCAACTTCCTGAAGACATACCACATCGGCGTTCCATTCTTTTATTTCAGAAGAAACTTTCATCAGGCTTTTCTGATAATAATCAATCTCTCGATGCTCATAACCCGTCCCCTCGGAACCTTTGCCGTAGAGAAAGCCGATATTGTAGGTGAGCATTTTAATAACCGAGGGGCGCTCGTCCATTTCCATCATCTGTTCAGGCTCAACACTCATGATCTCGCGGGCCGATGTTGATTCGCCCACACTCCAGGGATAGGAAGACCAGGCAAGAAAGCCGATGATCAAAAAAACAACTGAAAGAAAGGACCAAAAAATCATCTTCATACCTTTTTTTCCCATCATAAGACTGACTTCAACTTTGTCCCCTACTCACTGTGGTGGGAGAACCTTGATCTGTTGGCATGGTAATGATTTCATCTATAACGACGTGTCGGGGTTGCTCCAACATAAAAGTCATCATCCGGGCGATATCCTCAGGACGAAGTGGAGTCATCCCTTGATAGACTGTATCTGCTGCCTCTCTATCTCCCTTGAACCTGACAGTACTAAATTCTGTATCAACCATTCCGGGAGAAATCTGCATCACTCGAATATTTTTCCCACACGTTTCCTCACGAAGAACCCTTGTGAAGGCCTTCACGGCGTGTTTTGTTGCACAGTAAACAGCTCCCCCCGGATAAGTATGATGGCCGGCCACAGAACAAAGATTAATGATGTCCCCTCCACCTGATTCAAGCATCCAGGGAAGAATCATGTGAACCATCCTGAAGTTGGCAGTGATATTGGTTCTAATCATTTCTTCCCAATCCGGAAAATGACCCGCTTCGGCCTTTTCCCTTCCGAGGGCAAGTCCGGCATTATTGATTAAAATATCAATTTTTTTATTCGTTATTTTTTCCAGTACTGTTTTGATGTCTGCATCGTTAACATCCATGGCAATTTGATGAACGAAGGCATCAGGATGAAGTTTTCGAATCTCGTCACAAACATCCTGAAGCTTTTCCTTTCTTCGGGCGAGGAGAAATAATTCATGTCCCCTCGAGCCCAGGGATAAGGCCATGGCACGTCCAATACCGGAAGAGGCACCTGTTATTAATGCTCTTTTGATTGAACTGTCATGTTTCAGCTGCATAATGTCCCTTCTTCACTACCTGAAGAAAATGATTTAAGCGTTAAGCTTTCTAAGAACGTAGTGAAGAATACCGGAGTTGTTATAATACTCGAGTTCATTGGCGGTATCGATACGGGATAAAAGTTGAACTTTCAGTACCTCACCACTTTTGCGTTTTATTTCAGCTGTGATTTGCGCCTTCGGCTTCATGGAATGAAGACCAAGAATAGTCACTTCCTCTGTGCCGTCTAGCCCTAAGCTCTTACGAGTATCACCCTGAGTGAACTGAAGGGGGATAACTCCCATTCCTATAAGGTTAGAACGGTGAATCCTCTCAAAACTCTCCGTCACAACGGCCTTAATTCCCAGAAGACGAGTCCCCTTTGCGGCCCAGTCCCGTGAAGATCCGGTTCCATATTCTTTGCCTGCAATAACAACCAGGGGCGTTCTGTCCTGTTGATACTTCATGGAGGCCTCATAGATGGACATTTCCTCTCCAGTTGGACAGTAAGTCGTGTGGCCACCCTCTTTACCTGATTTAACCATTTCATTTTTCAGACGAATGTTGGAGAAAGTTCCTCGAGTCATCACTTCATCATGACCTCGGCGCGCGCCATACTGGTTAAATTCTGAAGGCTTCACTCCACGCCCCACTAAGTAAGAGCCAGCAGGAGTATCGGGTTTAAATGATCCCGCAGGAGAGATGTGATCGGTCGTTATAGAGTCCCCAAAAAGACCAAGGACACTGGCACCGATGATATCGTGGACTCCTTCTGGATCTTTTTTCATGCCCTTAAAATAGGGAGGATTATTGATATAAGTTGACTCTGAATCCCAGGCAAAAGTTTCACCCTCTGGTGCTGAGACTTTTTGCCAGAACTCATCACCCTTGAAGACATCCGAGTAACGGGACTTAAACATCGCCGGAGTAATCGCTTTAGAGATCGTGTCCTGAATTTCCGCCGATGAAGGCCAGATGTCTTTTAAGAAAACATTTTGACCTTTGGAATCTTTACCAATTGGATCTTTTGTCAGATCAAGCTTCACGTTGCCGGCAATCGCATAGGCCACAACCAATGGAGGTGAGGCGAGATAGTTGGCCTTAACATCCGGAGAAACACGTCCTTCAAAATTTCGATTTCCTGAAAGAACAGCGGCAGCAGTGAGATTCCCGTCCTTGATCGCCTTTGAAAGCTCAGGCCTCAAGGGGCCTGAATTACCGATGCAAGTTGTGCAGCCGTAACCCACAAGATTAAAACCAAGTTTATTCAACTCACCCTGAAGTCCCGCGGCCTCAAGATAATCTGTTACAACTTTAGATCCAGGAGCAAGTGAGGTTTTCACCCATGGTTTAGTTTTTAAACCAAGTGCGTTTGCTTTTTTTGCAACGAGACCGGCAGCAATGAGAACTGAGGGGTTTGAAGTATTCGTGCAGGATGTAATGGCGGCAATCATCACGTCACCATGAGTGATGGTGAAATCAGATCCATCCACTTTTTGCGCCAAATTTGCATCATCAGCTTTTACTTTAAAACCAGTTTCTGAGACGAGATCTTTTTCAAAGCCTAGCGAAATATCAGAAAGAGAAACCCTATCCTGAGGACGCTTCGGTCCGGCCAGAGATGATACAACGGTTGATAGATCAAGCTCGAGAACGTCGGTGAAAACCGGATCCTTCGAATCATTTCTCCAAAGCCCCTGCTCTTTAGCGTAGGCTTCAACTAATTGGACACGATCTTCATCGCGGCCAGTGAAACGAAGATACTCAATTGTTTTTTCATCGACCGGAAAGAAGCCACAAGTCGCTCCATATTCCGGGGCCATATTGGCAATGGTCGCACGATCGGCCAGAGTGAGATCCTTCAGTCCGGGCCCAAAAAACTCAACAAACTTATCAACCACGCCTTTTTTTCTTAGCATGTTCGTCACGGTTAGAACCACATCCGTTGCAGTCACACCTTCTTGAGTTTTCCCCTTAAGCTTGAATCCCACGACTTCCGGGATGAGCATCGTGACGGCCTGTCCGAGCATGGCGGCCTCGGCTTCAATACCACCGACACCCCAACCAAGGACAGAAAGACCATTGACCATGGTTGTGTGAGAATCAGTTCCAACGCAAGTATCGCAATAGGCAAGAGTCGCTCCGTTGTCTTCTTTTGTCCAAACAGTTTGGGCAAGATACTCAACGTTAACCTGATGACAAATGCCTGTTCCCGGAGGGACTACGCGGAAATTTTTAAATGCCTTTTGTCCCCACTTTAAAAATTTGTAGCGCTCTCCATTTCTTTCATACTCAAGATTCATATTCTTCGTGAAGGCATCTGGAGTGGCCGAGTAGTCAACAATCACTGAGTGATCAATCACGAGATCAACCGGAACGAGTGGGTTAATTTTTTGAGGATCTCCACCCACCGCCTTCATCGCGTCCCTCATCGCCGCTAAATCCACCACAGCTGGAACACCGGTAAAGTCCTGCATGAGAACCCGGGCAGGATAATAGTTAATTTCACGAGTCGATTTTTTATTTTTAGTCCATTCTCCCATCGCCTTGATGTCTTCAGAAAAAACAGTCAGGCCGTCCTCATTCCGAAGAAGATTTTCCATGAGCACTTTTAATGAGAATGGAAGATTATCGACATCACCAACGCCTGCCTTCTGAGCGGTCTTGAGTGAGAAATAATCGTAAGATTTATTGCCGACTTTAAGAGTCTGGCGGGTCTTAAAAGAATCGAGTCTCTGGTCTGACACTGATCACTCCCTTGAGAAAATTTATGAGATATTCTAACTCTTTGGCCCAATTGTGACCACAGTAAATCCTTTTTTGTCAGATATTCCGCTCGTTCCCAAAAAAATCAAGATAGGCGACAAAATGAATCTCATGATTCCGATTAACTTTTCGATAAGAAGATCATGGAGACTCAAAGAGAATTGGTCATGACACGGGAAAAACACTTAGATCACATGGTTAAGGTGGTGCCATTTATCGTGATTTGTTACGCCGTTCAGTGTTTTGTGATCCTGAAAATGGGAACAAACGAGATGACGACCTTTGGGCTGAGTCTTCTGGGTGGGCTCATTGCCCTCATGATTGTGGGATTTATCACCTACGACATGAATCATCGGGTGGAATTAGGAGAGGAGTCTCTCAAAGTTTCTTTTTTAGGGCGGGAGAGAATTATTTTTTATCAGAACATCCTGAAAATTGAACTGAGTGATCCGGGAGAAAATTTTTCCAGCATTTACCTCACAACCCCCGAGGGGAAAACCACTTTTTATTTTGTGGACGATGCAGCGAATATCCAAAAATGGATTGAGGGCCAGAGAGATCAGAATCAAAAAGCGGCCTAACTTCAGACCCCCATTCATTACATATTAAGGGCCCTGTTTTCTGATGCCGCAAGGCATGCCTCTTTAAGTCCCTCAGCATACGTGGGGTGAGCGTGAGAAATGCGTCCGATATCTTCTGCACTGGCACGAAATTCCATCGCGACCACCGCTTCACCGATAATATCGGCGGTTCTGGGCCCAATCATATGAACGCCAAGAATTTCATCCGTTTTCTTATCGGCCAGGACCTTGATTAATCCATTCTTTTCATTCGAAGCTGCAGCACGACCAAGGGCGAGGAAGGGAAATTTTCCGACTTTATAGTCGACACCTTTCTGCTTCAACTCCTGCTCGGTATATCCCACGCCCGAAACTTCGGGCCAGGTGTACACAACACCCGGAATGAGAAGATAATTAATATGAGGCTTCTGTCCGGCCATATGTTCCGCAACAAAAACTCCC
>CAXNNO010000037.1:0-11101 GCA_964203555.1 Bacteriovoracales bacterium | reverse complement strand
GTGCCGGTATCTCTTTTACACCTTCATATCCCCGGGACAAAATACTAAAGATATCGAGCGCCATCGATGCTCCGGGTGTGCCCCAGATGATCTTGTAGGTCGGTTTCATACTGACCGTATCAAAACCGACGTGACAGGAGATGTAGTTTCGATCCTGATGAATGAGGGTCTTAAACATCTGATGATGGGTTGATACCACAATATGACAAATGGCCTTTTTGTGTAATTCATCAAAATAGGCAAGCGAGAGTGCAGAGGCTTCATCAGATGAGGTTGAATTGAAAATCTCATCAATTAAAATAAGATTTGAGGGCAGAATATTTTCCATGAGGTCGATGTAATTTTTAACTTCCCCGGAAAAAGAACTAAGTCCAACCTGCAGATCCTGAAGATCGTTACCGAAATAAAAGAGACCCTCATAGGGATGCATCTCTGCTTCTTGAGCAGGCACGAAAAAGCCGTGATAAAAAAGGAGATACGCCAGAGTCACTGATTTTAAAAAGACGGTTTTTCCACCGGTATTGGGTCCTGAAATGACGATACCTTGATGCCCCTGATGACAATCGGCGCTGTTTTTAACCGGATTTTTAATTAAGGGATGAAAGAGTTGAGTAAATTTAAAACCAGGTGCTAACCGTATTTGGGGACATTCGAGTGCATATCGTTGTGAAAAATCTGTTTTTGCGAGATAAAAATCAATTTTTTTGATCAAATAAAGAACGTCTCTTAGGAGCTGTGGAAATTCTCCTAATTGTCGGGAGAATTTAATCGTAAGCTGATTGATAATCTCATCAGTTTTGGCAATCAGTTCGAGTCTTCGGTTGCAGGCTTCCCGGACCTCAAATGGTTCAACAAAAAGAGTCTGTCCGGTTTCAGATCGTGAAACGATTAAACCCATTTCTGATCGGTAGGAGTCTGACCGGACTGGAACAACAAATCGGTCGTAGTGAACATCATAACTATGATATTGAAGGATTTTAGAATGAGCAGGAGTGTTAATCCAGTCCTGAACGGTTCTTCTGATCTTCTCTTCGAGATCCCTTAAGCGTCGGTTAAGCTCGGACAACTCAGGATGTCGGTCAAAATGAACTTCGCCGGAGCTATCGACGAGATGGCGGAATTCGCGCAAATATTTTTTCTGCACAGGAAGAAAATCAATTTCTTTAATTTGAGTGAATTCGGGAATTTTAAATGGGGGCAAGTCTTGCTTAATGAATGCAGCGGTTTCAATCATTAGTGTAACTTTATTGAGTTCTCCAAAGCTTAAGACTCCTGCCTTGGTTAAATAGTTAATCAGTCGCTCGAGGGATTCATCAAAAGGCAATTTGTTGAAAAGCTGCCCAAGGAGCTGACGATAATCATCCTTGAATTCCTTCAGGTAAGTCTGGGTACGTGCAAACTCAAAAGAAAGGTCATCGCTGCGGCCAACATAAAGATCACTGATAAGATTCTTCTTATTGCTCTCAAAATAGGCAAACTGAGTTATAATTTCTGAAAGGACATCCCATTCAACTTGTGTGTGGTGCACAGAATGTTGTGTGGTGATAAGATTAATTGTCATATGATCCAATACTATCTTGATTTAGAAAAACAGGTCAAAAATATCAAAGAAAAGGCCCTCACCCAAGGGCAAATTCAAAAAATTTATAGTACTGCTTATTATATTTCGCTCTCGATAAGGGCCCCAGGAAAAACATGGCATGTCTATTTCGGGCGAGGCAGTGGATATGAGGGAGTTTGGATTGGATCGACTCCGCCTCCACCAGTTTTAAGACGAAAAGATAATTTTCTGGAGTATTTCAGAAGACATTTAAGCTCGTGCAGTTTTCTGGAATTATCTCTGGATAAATTTGATAGGATTGTCCGGCTGGATTACCAAAAATTTGGGAAAGTTCAGTCCTTTCTTTGGTTTTGGAAGGGAAGGAAGTTATATTTTATCCATCATTATCAGGATGGGCCTGAGTCCCCCTTTAAGCTCCTTCTGAGCTGGCGGGGAAAGGCGTTTATTCCGGAATCGGAACATTTTGAACTCTACGAATACTTTGATGAAATAGGCCGGCATCATGACATAAAGCATGACATGGAATCGGTCCATTTACCCGACATTCAAACTCTTCTTCAGGATGAATTGAAGGTCTCTAGCCTCAAAGGATTGTCAACGACCCCGGGTTTTCTTCACCGGAAAAAAGAGAACATAGAAAAAGATCTTATCAAGGCCCGGCAGTGGGAAAAACTTCAATCCATCTTAGATAAAAATGGGCCGCTGGAAAATATCTATGAACTAAAAGTGGAAGATCAGAAGATAAAGTTTCTAGGGGAACTCAATCTCTATGAAAGAAGAAACCTTCTGTTTCAGAAAATTAAAAAGCTCAAAAGAGGTGAATCTATTTTGTCCGAACGGCTTGGTTCAGTGGTGGAGCAACTCTCTGGCAAAGAGGTCAAAGAAACGAAGGTCTCACAAATACCGGTTTTAAAACCCGTTTGGGGCGAGGAAAAAGTCACCTTGATCTCCTCCCCGTTAAAAGTTTCGGAAGATTATAAAGTTTTTTCAATGGAGAACTTTCAGGTCGGGGTCGGTCTCAGTGCCCATGGAAATGATCAGCTCCGAAATAAATGGGCGACAAAGGAAGATCACTGGATACATCTGGATGGGCTCAAGAGCACTCATGTCATCATCAAGATGCAAAACAAGGCAGTCGTGAGTCCTGATATTCTCAATTTCGGGGCGTCAATAGTTGCCCATTTTTCTCACTTTAACGACAGCTGGATCCC
This sequence comes from Bacteriovoracales bacterium, assembly GCA_964203555.1. GTDB lineage: Bacteria > Bdellovibrionota > Bacteriovoracia > Bacteriovoracales > Bacteriovoracaceae > Peredibacter. Next base: position 8,329 of record CAXNNO010000037.1, on the reverse strand, counting down.
TATTGTTTATACCCAGGTAAAAAATTTGAAGGGTGTTTCTGGGGCCACTGGTATGGTAATATACAAAAAAGAAAAACATCTCCGTTGCTCTAAGGTTAATTTAGACAGCGTAATCAAGGATTGAAATGAGATTACTAATAGGCTTCCTCCTCATCATGTCTCCTGCTTTTGCCCAGGATGTGGCTTCATATCTTAAAAACTTTGATGCCAAAATATATTCTCTTAAGAGCAAAGGTGTTAAGGATTTTGTCGTTGATATTGAGAGTTCAAAATTAACCAGGCAAATGAATGATCTTCAGCAATTCGGAAAGGTAGAAGAACTTATCTTCAGGGCCTACTGGACCGCCGAACCGGAAAGACTTGCGATCGAAGTTATCGGACTTCCGGATGGATTTAAGGAAATCAAGGAAGAACTAAAACTCTCTATTCTTCCTATGATGGATAATCTAATTCCTCAGACCATGCCCCAGAGGTTTGCAGGCCATAAATTTCAAAATGGTGCCAATCCAAGGGAAATTATCGCTCGAGACACAAGTGGAATCGCCCAAATTCCGTCCTATCTCATAAAATTTGATGAGCAGGACAAAGTCATCGAAGTCATCGCAAACAAGGCGGTAGGGACTTTGGAAGTCAGGCCTCTTTATGAAAAATCCCCCTTCGCCGACGGAAAATGGGTTCTTAAGCAGCAAAGCAGTAACTCCAGTGAGAATGGCCAAAGCCTCGTCGTAACCAAAAGGCTCGATTATGAAAAAATTCAGGGAATGGGAGTTTTATCAGAAGTCGAAATCAACTCCGAATATAAATTGATTCAGGGAAAGTCGACAAAGTTCACAGAGTCGATCACTTTTAAAAACTATCGGATTAACGAGGGAGAAGGTCTGAAGTATTTTCTGGGTGAATCAAAGACTCCGCCCGCCTCAGCACCAGCGCGCTAAAACTTGAGTAAAATAGATTCTTTAAAATTCCAGGACCTTCCATCTTGAGTGTGTTCTATTACAAGTTATAATATAGGAATAACTCTGTAGGTATAATGTGCGCACTCTCAACCTGACTAAAAACGGTATTAATAAATTCCGTGCTCATCAGCTGGAATTAAAAGCTTCGGATTTTGAAGATTCGATTAAATCGCTCCCTCCAGGGGAATGGTGTCTGATGAAGATTTCTGCCACCGAACATTGGGTAGGATTTATTAATCCACTGGTGGATGAAAAATTTACCTGTGCTTATCTTGTTTCTCCTCTTGAAACTGAAAATCTGAAAACAGTCGAAATAGAAAAATTGATAGAACAAAAAATCAGGACGGCCTGTGAGCGTCGCCGGAGATTCAACGGCTATGAGAAAAATTCAAGACTCTTCTATGGCATGAGCGATGGTCTGCCCGGACTGATTGTTGACCAATTTGAAAATGCCTCGATTGTTCAGATTAATACTGCCGGTATTGATCGCTACAGAGAATTAATCAAAAACATCATTTCATCTTTGATGGATTCTCCCTGCTATTATCTTGATAACCCGAAATACCGCGAAAAAGAATCTCTGCCCACTTTTCCATCTGATGGTTTGCCGGAAATCCACGTTGTCGAAAATGGACTTCATTATAGGATCCGTTCCGAGGTTCTGCAGAAAGTGGGTTTTTATTATGACCATCGGGAGAACCGTTATCACTTGATGAATCTCCTTGGCCGCCTGACGAAAAAACCTCAGAGCGCGGTTGATCTATTTTCTTACGTCGGTGCCTGGGGAATGAGTGCCCTGCAAGCTGGTGCCGGACTTGTTGAATTTGTTGACCAGGGTGATTTTACAACTGAAGTTGAAAGAGGACTGAAGCTTAATGGTTTTGAAGGACATGGGAGATTTATCCGGGGAGATGTTTTTAAGTATCTTGATGAGACCATACAAAAAAATAGAAGACATGATCTGGTACTTTGTGATCCTCCAGCCTTTGCGAAAAGTGCTTTACAAAAAACGCAGGCACTGGAAGGATACAGCAAATTGCATCGCAAGGTGTTCAAAATAATGTCCGATGGCGGAATCGCAGCTTTCTCTTCCTGTACTCATTATGTAGGACACACGGAATTTACAAAAAACATTCAGGATGCAGCGGCCAGAGAAAATAAAAAAATTCAGTTAGTGTATACGGGGATTCAGGGATTTGATCATCCTGTGGTGTCTTTGGAAGATCGTTCAAATTACATAAAAAGTTATTTTTATATAGTGGGGTAAAAGATGATGTTGCGGGAAAAAGTTCATACAGTAATAAAACAGGCTAAAACAATTATTTATGGACAGGATGAACTCCTTGAATCAATTGTCGCCGCTCTGGTATGTGAGGGTCACCTTTTAATTGAGGGATTACCTGGATTGGGTAAAACATTAAGCGTCTCAGTGATGAGTAAACTCTGTGATCTGCACTTTCAGCGCATTCAGTTCACACCTGATCTTTTGCCGTCAGATCTCATAGGGACAATGATTTATAACCAACAGAAGCAGGAGTTCACCACAAAATTTGGACCGATCTTTACCCAACTCGTACTTGCCGATGAAATTAACCGTTCACCGGCCAAGGTACAGGCGGCACTCCTTGAGGCGATGGCCGAAAAACAAGTCACGATTGGTGATAAGACTCATCGGCTTCCCACTCCCTTCGTCGTCCTTGCAACTCAGAACCCGATTGAACAGGAAGGAACTTATAATCTTCCCGAAGCCCAGCTAGACCGCTTTATGATGAAAATATCTGTTGATTATCCGGATTTTGAATCGGAAAAAAGTGTTCTTAATTTAAAACCTTCTCATATGGAACTCTCTCCTTTAGTTAATCAAAATGATCTTCTGGCAATGAAAGAGAAAATAGAACTCATTTACGTTGATGAAAAAATCAAGGATATGATTATCAGAATCGTCCATGCCACTCGTCCTGGAAATAAATTCTTTCCTAAAAAATATGAAGGTGCCATTACTGCAGGGGCATCTCCGCGCGCCTCAATCTGGCTCTATAAGATAGCTAGATTCAAGGCATTCATGGATGGAAAAGATTTTGTGTCGCCTGATCACATTCTCTCGATTGTTCCCTCCGTTTTGGGCCACAGAGTGATTCCTTCCTATGAAGCGCAGATTGATAAACTCAACACCAGAAATCTGGTCGCAACCATTGCGGCAAGTGTTGTCTGATGAATCTTAAAGAGATTGAACGGGTCGTAGGAATGATCCAGTCACATATCTTTCGTAACTCGAATGCCTATTCAGCGGGTATGTTGAAATCTCATTTCCGCGGCTCAGGTCTTCAGTTCAGAGAGCATCAGATCTATGTCCCCGGAGACGACGTTCGATTTATTGACTGGAACCTATCTGCCCGCTCTTCCAATGTTTATGTCAAAACGTTTGAAGAGGAGCGAAATGTTGAGATCGTAGTTTTTCTTGATTTATCCCATACTCTTTTTTATGGCCATGAGGGTGTTTCTAAACTTCAGGCGATAATCGAAATAGTTGCTCTTCTCTATCTACTTGCAGGTGAAACTCACGATCTGATTCGAGTCGTGATCTGGGGTGGGAAAACAATCAATCTGCCCCCCAAAAAAGGGAAAGAGGGACTTACGCTATTCATTTCAGTTCTTGAAAAGCTGGGTTTTCTGGATGATAACGCCCATGTCATTCTGACTCAGGAAGGACCGATTAATTCTCATTCAGAAGAAACCAAGATCGCCCAGATAAAGTCCTTTCTCGCCCGCCGTAAACAAGTGATTTACCTTGGGGACTTGAGTCTCGTGAAAAATAAAGATCACTGGGCGAAAATTCTTGATAAAAAAAATATGCACTGCTTTCGAGTCTACTCACCAGTGGATAAAAATAATCATACGCCTTTCTTGTTTAAGGTGAAAAATCCCCTGAACGGAAAGGGAATGATAAAAGATTTAAAAGGAAAAGATGATGAACCACTTTTCCTCAAAGAGAGATTTAAGGAAATCGGTGTGCATGAGAGATATCTTGAAAAATTTGTAAAAGAGTTAGTGTGAAAACAAAATACTTTTTACTGTTATTTATTCTAAGTTTATTTCACCCTGCGGTGGCAGGAATTCATATTGAATTTAAGGAAAAATCGTTTAAACAGGGAAGCCTCCAGGCCGCAAAAATCATTATTGATACTGAGACGGCGAGGTCGATCAAACTCCAGGATCTTCAGGGAGAGTCGCTAGAAAAAATCGTTCATATCCAGTCTGTTGATTCCGTTATTGAAAACAAGAACAATTCCAGCTGGTCATCAGATGCGATCGTTATTTTTCTCAAGGTGCCAGTTCAAAGAAGCTTAACCTATAAGCATCAGGGACGTGATATCCCTGTTTCATGGAATGAAATAGAGGTTGTATTGACGGAAGCTCCAAAAGAATTCCTTTTTGGCACTTTTGAGGTTCCATCAAAGTTTAAAATTTTGTTTTGGATTTTAATCCTACTCTTGAGTGTTATCCTCATTGCCTTCATTATCTATTTTCGTAAGAAATGGAAGATTAAAAAGGTGATGAGGCTTTATAAAAAAAAGATCAGGGATGAGCTTCTGGCCGCCTCCCAGTTTCAGGACGTTGTCATGATTTGGCAAAAAAAGCGCGACTTGATAAAAGAATTTCCTCACTTAGAGGAGCCCTTTAAAGAACTTGAAAAAGTCTTATTTCGATACCAGTTTCAACCTCATCAATCGGAGTCAGAAAAATCTGAAGTTTTAAAATCCTATCGGTCGTTTATGGATACGATTCAGGGAGGCCTTGATGGAATTTAAAAGTCCATGGCTTCTCTGGGTAGGAGTCGCTTGTGCTATTGCCTGGGCGCTGGACTATTGGAAGATTTTTCAAAGGGCGAAACTTTATTTTCCGGAATCTCAGTCTGGTCCTGGAGTATGGAAAAAAACGCTTCGATTTGGATTATTCATCGTCGGCATTGTGGGTTGGGGCTATCTCAGTTATTCCTTAATGCAGCCAAGGAAACCTCAGAAATTCTCCCCCAGTAACATTGAAGTTAACGATATTGTTTTATGTATTGATGTTTCCCGGTCCATGCTGGCAGAGGATATTCGACCAAACCGACTGGAAGTGGCCAAAGAACGAATTCGTGATTTTGCCCGATTGCGGCCAACGGATAGAATTTCCATCGTCATTTTTTCAGAAAAAGTCTTTACCCTCCTTCCCCTGACTACCGACCCTCGATTAGTGGATCAGGTCCTCTCCGAGATCTCGATCGGCTACCTTGGAAGTGGTACAAATATCGGGGATGGACTTGCATTGAGCGTCGCCCGCGCAGTGAATAGTGAGACTAAGAATAAAGTCATTGTGCTCCTGACTGATGGTGTTGCCAATGTTGGGACCATGACACCTATTCAGGCCGCCGAGGAGGCGAGAAAATTCGGCATTAAGGTTTACACTATTGGTTTAGGCACTGATGAGGACGCAAAAATTCCCGTCGGTAACGGCATCATGGGAACTCAGTATCAGTTGATTCCGGGTGGATCAATTGACTACAAGGTTTTAAAAGAAATCTCCGACCTTACCGGAGGGAAGTTTTATCCCGCCAAAAGTGAGCGAGGACTAAAAGAGATTCTGGATGATATTCAGAAATTAGAGAAAACTGAAATTAAGGTTAACCATCAAATTGTGTATGATGAGCAATATTATTTTTATCTTCTCGTTGGAGTGTCGTTAATCTTTGGAGTCGAATTTTTTCGGCGACTCGTGATGAAGGACGTCATATGAACTTTAATCAACTATCCTACCTGCCGGGACTTCTGATTCTTTTTGTTGTACTTGCTGCTATTGTCTGGATCATGGAAAAAAGATTCTTTCGATTCGTCAGAAAGTTTTGGTTTTATCGAAGAAGTCTTTTTAGTTATGTCTCTAGCTTTCTATTTTTAATGGGAATGGGCGGGCTCCTCCTCAGTCTTCTTGATGTGAGAGGTCCGGAAGAAAAAATTAAAACTGATGTTCCCTCAGAGAGGACCATCATTTTAATTGATACCTCCGCCAGTATGCTGGCAGAGGATGTAAAACCAAGTCGTTTACAAAAGGCTGCCCTGATAGCCAAGCATTTTGCCCGGAAGGCCGCTGGCCATCAGTTGTCTATTGTTGCCTTTGCTGAAGTTCAGAAAAAAATCGTTCCCTTCACAAATGATCTTGATCTCATTGATGCCCGTCTCGATTCGTTGAAGAATTTACGAAATCATTATGGATCTTCGGCACTTTCAGCGGCGATTCAGGAAAGTATCCAGTATTTTCGCGAAACAGATGGAGATGCGAGAGGAAACATAATCGTTTTAACAGACGGAGAGGAAACCGCTGAGGGCATTGATTTTAAAATCCCCAAAGATGTTCATATTGCCTTAGTCGGAGTTGGGACTCTTCAAGGCGGAAGAATTCCTTTGGATGACGGCCGGGGGTTCAGATTTGGTTACAAAAAAGAACGGGGACAGGACATTATTACCAAATTAAATGAATCATTTTTTAAGCGTGCCGCTTCGGACATCCCTTCCGCAAAATACTGGATTGCTAACACCTATTCACTGCCTTCTGAAGAGATCCTCAGTTTTTTTCGTGGGGAAATAATTAAAGGAAATAATCAGCAGGACATGGTGATTAAACCCGTCTTGATGGAATGGATTGTCGTTCCTTCACTCATTATTTTATTATTATCCTATTTTATGAAATCAATAAGAATCTTTACGCTGGGTTTTTTACTTTCCTTGACACCAGCTCATGCCCAGGAAAAAGAGGAACCTAAACTTACCCCTGAAATAATTGAGCGGTTGGATCAATTGCAGTCAGGTGGGTTAAACAAGCTGGAAAGGTTAAAACTCGCCGATGATCTCTATAAAGAAGGTTCACACGATGAAGCACTCTCGCTTTATAAGGAAAATATACCTGGAAAAATGAGTCCGGAATTTCCTCCCGAGGTTTTTTTGAATTATGGCACTGCTCAATTGGCCAAGGGCCATATTGCCGAAGGACTTGCGGTTTATAAGGAACTCTCGAGCTCACTTGATAATTCCTCTGAATCCGGAGAAATTCGCGAAATGATGGATAAAAATGTCGTCTCACTTTTTCGGCAGCAAGAAGAAAAAAAGAAAAAAGAAGAGCAAGAGAAAAAAGAAAACAAAGATAAAAAGGACGATAAGAGCCAGAGCGGCGATCAGAAAAATCGGCCTGATGATAAGAATGGTTCGCAGGAAAAAAAATCCGAGTCTAAGACTGGTGACCCCAAAGAGGCAGAGAAAAAAAACCCGCCGGAGGAAGATAATAAAGAAAAATCACAAGAACCTAAGGAAAGTGAGGGAGACAAAAAACCTCTTCCTCCCCAGAAAATTCCTGCGAAGTTAAAGCAACTCATGTCTGATGACCGCCAGCTTCAGATGAAAATGATCGAAAACGGCACGCGGGATCTCAACCGAAGAAAATCCCGTAAGAGTAAGGATTGGTGAAAATGAAGCACTTAATTTTGATAGGTCTCGCCCTTTTAAGTTTTAATATCTTCGCTGACGAAGTTAAAATTGAAATAAATCCACCCCGTCCCGTTGTTGGTGAGGTTTTTCAGGCCTATTTCAGAATCTTTACTGATTCCGACGATGATCCTGTCATTAATTTTGTCCCCAATAACCTTGAGGTGGTTGGAAAATCCAATCAGGGCATTTCTACCAGAACTATTTATGCCAATGGTAAGCTGACTGTGACCCGTGAGATCACAATTGTATATGACCTCGTTTCCTCCAGAGCTGGTTCGTCTTACATGAGAGACATTGCCGTTCAGGCGGGAAGCCGCACCATTCGTCATCCGTCCATTTCGCTCACAATATTAAAAGAAGCTGAAGTCATGGCCGACGTATTCGTCATGGCAGATGTTCCCAAGAAAACTCTTTTTCTGGGCGAGGGGATTATCGTCCGCTATTATCTCTATAGTAAGGTTCCGGTAAATAATCTGGATGTTAAAAAATATCCCAAGCTGAATAATTTTCTAAAGCGCTTTTTACAGGAGCCTGAAAGAAGCGAGCGCGTCTCCGTAGATGGACAGGTTTACATGCGGACTCAAATTTATGCTGCAAAACTTTTTCCTGAAAAGACAGGTGATCTGAAAGTTGATTCGCTCCAATTATCTGCCACCTACCCCGTCACCCGATCTAATGACCCCTTTGGCTCGTTTGGTCTGGGTCGGGATTTTAAAACCAAGACGATTAATAGTGAATCGGTGAAAATTGAAGTTCGACCTTTACCGCAGCCGGCCCCGGCCCATTTCACTGGTTTGGTTGGAAATCATGAAATTCAGCTTCAGACGGGAGCGAACAAATTAATTGTTAATGAGCCAC
>CAXNNO010000036.1:0-11333 GCA_964203555.1 Bacteriovoracales bacterium | reverse complement strand
AGGAACTTTCACCTTAAGTCTGTTGTCATCACTCATGTATTAAATTCTAAACGCTTTTTCCATTTTCTGTCTTTCAGGGCGTGATATTCCAAAACCTTCTGCAACCTTCTCCCACATGCTGACCTCTAATTTTATCTTAACAAGAATTTCGTCGGCCCGTGGCGGATTAACTCTAAAATCTTGAGCAACACTTTTGGCAAGATCAAAATCAAGAGCATTACTATCAACAGATATATTCAAACTTAAGCCATCCGCCATTTCGTTTGGATTGATATCGTATGCCGGTGATAACTCCCAGCCTTCCTCCGAAAGTAAAAAGCCATGATTCCTTAGATGATCGTCAGAATTTGAAACAGCGATTGAAAAAACAATTCTTCTCCAGAGTTCTTCTAGATCACGACTCACTTTACTGGGGGCACCACTTGAAATGATGAAATCAACAAGTTCAAGATAACTTGCACCCGATTGATGATTGTCCCCGTCTTTATATTGAAGCAGATTCATCGCTGAAGAAAAATGCACTCTCTTGTCATCAACGAGTCGATCAAATCTTTTGACTAAATAAGTATGGTGCTTGTTTGCAAATTTTTCAGCTTTCGCCGTCGGAACATTAAGGCCGCACCTCTTGGCCAGCTCGTAAACAACTGCTTCCCATCCACCAACATCTTTTAAATCGTCCTTACTGGGAAACTTCGCAATCCAAAGTTGTCCTTCAGGATCAACAACACTGGCCTTAGGTCTAGCTCCCCCAAGAGATGAGCCAGGAGCAAAAAGCAATTTTAGATATTCTGCGAATTTAGGATCTTCTTCAATCCCAACTTCTTCCAGCTTTAAACTCGCGGTTTCAAGCTCTCTCAGGGTAGTCCAAGGTGGAGCCGCGTATGTACGTTCATCATCTTTAAAAACACCATCTACCTTAAAGCGAAGACCACCCATTCTATTTTTATCATATACACCAAGCAGATAATCTGACGGAAGTAGTGTATTTGATTTGCGACCTTCTAGCTTCGACCTTTGAGCTTCTCCCCGAAGCATTAAAGTTCTCCCCCATCTGTCAGGTGAAGAATCTAAAAAGGCTCCAAAATTTTCAACTTCTGCAGTTGGATGAAATTTTCCTTCAAATAGGAAAAGTTCTGGATCAATTTGAAATCTATAGGGGCCAGTTATCCAAGATTTTTCATATTCAAAAGAAAACATTTCTTTTCCACGAGAAGGGCTAGCTGTTAAAACGCCAACTTTCTGCGGTTCTGTTAGAAAATAAAAATTGGCCCAAACTTCTATTGCCTTCATTTGGACTCCTTAATCAAATCCGACAGCTCCTGCGATTTTGTTTTCTTTGGAGCGCGCTTCTTCGGTTCAAGCTCTAAATCTTGAAGCTTTCTTCCAAGCACATCATCAAGCGCTACCTTTGATATATCCTCTGCAAGACTCAAGCAGTGTAGGACATTCACCATCGCCCCAATACTTACTCCTGGCTCACCATTTTCAACTGCAACCACCGTATTGAGTGAGATTCCCGCTCTCTGAGCAACTGCTCTCAGTGAGAGATTTCGTCTCAGGCGGGCAATCTTTATGTTGTCCCCTAGTTTTGAGAGTTGTCGTTTGGCCATGGGGGATGCCATCACTGCTTTTTTCATAAAATGCCTTTATTTGATACAATTAAATGTATTTATATCATTTAATGGGTAATTATAACACATCATCGGAATGATTGAGCATAGACTAAAGATAAGGTGCCATTATTTGATACATTTTAGATATTTTGTATCAATTAATAGGTAATAAGAGTCATGAAAAATGCTTGCTCCACAACCCAGTGCTTGATCCTAAGTCATTTAGTTTATTTCAAAGTTGAGCCTTCTTATTGGAAGGCCATGACTATTTTAGCGAACAATTGGCGCAAGACGGATGAAAGTCCAAATTTCAATCTCAATCTCAATCTTTAAATTCAGTTTCGATCTTCGCAAGAAGTGAAAAATACTAAGGCCCTGTTTAACCCATAGGGCTTTTTTTATTTTAATCGTTTAAGTTGACCCCATTTACCTAGCTGATACCATTCATAGATGCCAGTCATATTCCTTTTCTTATTTACGACCATTGCTTTTGCAATTCCCTGCAGGCCATACGAGATTTACATCAGAGAACAATGGATTGATTCCTACACGAAACTTGATGGCACTAAAGTATCCGCGCATTCACGGGATGCTCACTGTCGGGAAATTGAAAGATCAAATTATTTTCAAGATTCTACTAATCAAAAATTTACTAATATTAAGCCTAAAATAAAAAAATGGAATGCCACTGAGAAAAGTATCGTCCAGGAAAACCTTGCCTTATTACCTCATTGGCTAAGTAAATATAACCTAACAGAAATTCTTCGAGGAGATGTAGGAGGAAATCTTAAGAATCCAGCAGCTAGTATTGCTTCAACGAGAACATTATTAATCTTTGATCGGTTTTTTAAAGAACAAGATAAAAGAGCTGTTATAATCCATGAAATGGCGCATATTGCATTACCTAGCATAGATCCGGAACTTGTCATCGAATTTTCGAGAGCTTCAGGTTGGACCGTAAATGATAATTTCGAAGTTTATTATACAGACCAGCCCAAGCTAATGACATTTAACCCTTTCTCGTACTTGGTTATTAAAAGGATTATCGAATCAAAGGAAAATGGTAAATGAAAATTATCACTCTCATTCTATTCATTTTTGCGAGCTGCAAAACATCCCTACCTCCTCAACAAACAGGTGATGAATTTGATAAAATATTTATTTTAAAAAAAACAAATAATCCGCAGGAGCTTGTCACAATACTGGGTGTGCCAGAAAGAATTGATAAATCCGATCCTGCTACTATTCAGTACTATTTTCCTCCGAAAAAAGATCAGCTTCCCATGAAAGCGTTCGTGAGTAAAAAGACCTACAAAATCACCACCATTGCGCTAACTTACTTGGTTGACTTTGACGCCTACGCCTCTTTAAAAAAGCGATTTAAAAATTACAAATGGATTGAAACACCTGTTCAATCAAAGGCTGTAGATGTGATGGAAGAACTCTATAAAGTAGAAATCCCAGAATTGGACATAACATTTCAATATGACAACCAAGACCCATTGAGAAGACCGATGTGGATCTTTTTTAAATGAGATTTATATGAACCATCCCGTAGAACAGATCGCTTTTGAGAAAATACAATTAATCGTTGACCAGACAATTGGCAATCTTTCAGATTTTTGCTTTTTATTAGGCTCAGCTGCAACTCCTAGATTTAGACAGGATAGTGATATTGATATTGCTGTATATTGGAAAGATGGTGAAATTGACTTTGACCTCAAACTCAAAATAATGAATGAACTTGAAGATAAACTCGGACATGATATCGATCTTATCAGTTTAAATAATATTGATGTCATCTATGGGATTCAGGTTGTAGATACAGGGAGATTACTTGTTAATACCAATCCCGGCCTTATGTTAGATTGGAAAGTAAAACAACTTTCACGCTACCCTGACTTTAAGGCATCGCGTGCCATAATTGAGAATAATATCTTAAACAGGAAGAAATATGTCTGAGATCGATGTCGTATTATCTAAAATCAATGTCGTAAAAAACTGCTTAATGGCCATAGAAAAGGCAACTCTGACTGAGAAAGACCCAGACTTTCAACTTTCTATTTATGAACTTAATCTTCAAAGAGCAATTCAAGCTTGCATAGACCTGGCCAATGTCACAATCGCCAAAGAGGGTCTAGGCCTTCCAAATACATATAAGCAGTCTTTTGAAATTCTGCATAAGCAATCCGTTATCTCAAAAGAAATCTGCCTAAAGCTTTGCGCAATGGTTGGTTTCAGAAATATATCAGTTCATGATTATGAAGAAATTAAACCCGTCATTGTGGATTCAATCGTGAAGAATCATCTCAATGACTTCGAGGATTTTTATACTGTCATTTTAAGCAGGGCCAAGAACTGGTAATAGATAATGGCCTGTCCTTGCATGCCACTTTCCTTTACGAGTCTTAGTAGGAACTTTCACCTTAAGTCTGTTGTCTTCACTCATATGTTAAATTCTAAACGCTTTTTCCATTCTCTGTCTTTCAGGGCGTGATATTCAAAAACCTTCTGCCAGATTCCCCCCACGCGCCAACTTCTTTTTTTATCTTAGTGATAATTTCGTCGGCCCGTGCCGGATCAACTCTAAAATCGTTGGCTACACTTTTCGCAAGATCAAAATCAAGAGCATTGCTATCAGTGAAAATATTTAAGCTTAAGCCAGACAGCATAAATTTCGCGAAGCACAGATGGCAGAGGTTTTTTTTCGTCAAATGAGGGGCAATGAGTTTGATGTCTATTCAGCAGGCACTAAAACATACGACATGAAAGAGGCAGGAGTAGATATAAGTTCTCTTTTCAAAGACAGTTGAAGAGATCATTATGTAAATACTAATGGGCCTACAAATCAAGCAGACCCATTAGTATTTTTTTATTTCACACAGTTTTTATTGTCTACACTTGTGTGCAATCTGTTATTTCCGCTATTCACCAGTTTCCATGGAATGACCCGCTTATGAGGATTAAACAGATCTTTGTAATCCATTGTCGGATTAATATTGGAAGTTGTATCAAAGAAAAAATGGTTCCCTGCCTGACCGCATCGGATTTCATTTAGATCTTTTGTTGATGCTTCTTTGACTAGAGATCCATCAGAGTCCCTAACTTTTCTCCACATAAAAATGAGGGCGAGTTGATTTGTATCACCTTGAAAATACTTCAAAACCAGAGGAACTGTTTTGCCTTTTTCCATTTTTATAAGAGTTGAAAGACTGCATGAGAATTTTGTTGGGGATAAATGATCAGCAGAGATAATTGATTTTTTATCTTTTCTCGCAACTTTTGCCTCGACGACCATTCCACCATCATGAATCACTGCCAGTTGATAATATCCCTCTTCATCGTCTGGAAGAAGGGAAAGGTTTGTCTCAATGAGAAGTCCAAACTTATTCAAAAGAGGCTTCCCGAGACTGTTCAATACTATTCCGCCTTCGGGTTTTGGAAATCCACTGTTAGTTGCACGAGAAAAGTTCAGATTGGGAAGATAAATTTTTTCATCGAGAAGAGTGCCCTCAGAAACAAGCTGAGAAAAACTCGTTACATTTTCTAATTTTGAACCATCATAAATTCTACCAATGAGTCCAACTTGGGGCAGAGGTTTGGTAGGATTTTCGTTTGTCATATCATTGTAAGCTCTCGGTACGATGATGGTGCGAGGTGGAAGAATAATAGGCTCTGGATAAACGATAGGATTCTCTACAGATGGCGATTCACATCTTTTTGAATCTTGTTCAAGTGAAGATGGTCGCTTTGGGTTTGTCGCCACCGGACTAGGGGCCGGCGTTGGTGCAGGAGCTCGGTTCGTAACCACCGGAGTAGGGACCGGCGTTGGTTCAGGAGCTGGGTTTATAACCACTAGAGCAGGGGCCGGCGTTGGTTCAGAAACTGGAGCTTCAGTCTCAACGACGTTGTCATTTGAGTATGGGCTTTTATTAGCAGGGGCAGACACCGGTTTATCCAACTGCAATTCCGTAAATTCTGATCCCGTCTGAGCAAACTGATTACAGGATGAGGCCATGAAAAGAATTACATTTAGGATCATTAATTTAATCATCAGTTCTTCCTGGTTAAGTGTTTGACTTAATATATGTTAAATTGTGTTTAATCATTGTATGGACCTTCTATTCTCTTTAAGATTTTGTGGGATTACATAATGTTACACTCGTTATCTTTCATCTCTCTTGATCCCCTGATCACATAAATAATTGGCATCATTTGCTGTTCTCGGCATAGAAGGTTAATGGCTGTCTAACGTCTACGATTCCTCCACCTTTAGGTTTTGGGAAATCGATAACGCTTAGGACTCCAACCATGCAATTCACACCGTCGGATGAAAACTGAGCATTTTTCATCCGAATATCTGGTTTGATACTTTTTCCATATTGATTGATGGTGAAGTTAAGCTCAATGACTCCGTTAATTTTTTCAGAATGACGTGCTAATTCTTTTTGATAGCAATGTCGAAATTGCGGAATGTATTCTCGTAAAATCTTTCTTAATAACTCTGGATCCATAGATCCTTGAATGACGGTATTTGGTTCAAGATAGGCAGAATCAAACCCTTTCTTCGAAGCGAGCCCTCGGGCCCCGTATGAGGCTTCACCACTGCCGGTGCTGCCTCCCCCCCCTTGTAGTTTGGAAACGCCCATTTTGGAATTGGACAGAAGATCTCCTTTATCAGAAGTTCCTGCGCCAAACGCCTTATCATCATTATTTTTAGAGGAAGCTGAACCAACACCAGCAATTTGAGGTGAATCACTCATAAGACTGTTCATTGTGTTTGATTTGAATTTATAAGGCTTAGGAGGTGCAGGAATATCTGAAGATCGGGCAGAAATTGGTGTTCCATTTGCCAAAGGGACCATCTCAGATTTAGAGGCCGGAGTTACAGTTGTAGTTATTGGTTTAGACTGTGCCATCTTTTTAGGTGAAGGAGAATTCTTCGAAGCTACTTCAGATTTTTGTGGAGTTTCAGCTTTTGCAAATTCAACTTTTTCTTTGTTTTGATCGGTTTCTTTTGGTCCGGTATTTTCATTCTCAGAAACAGGATTAGTGACTGCAAGTTCTGACATTTTATCCACAGGGGGAATCTCTTTTATCAGCTTATAAACTACTACAGGCTCTGGTTCAGCTATTTTTATCTCAGGCAGTGAAACAAACAAAAGGAGCAACATGGGAAAAAAAAGAATTGAAAAGATTGTTGAAGTTTGTTTGTAAAAATCTTTTTCACGGAACATAAAGGGTAGTCGCTTCCAACGGACAGCCTTTTCAACCAGACGAAGTGACACTTGCTCATGACCACGGGTCAAGAAAAGGGGTCTATCGCCTTTAAATTCAGATAAAGGAATTGAAGGAGTTATTTCTTCAACTGAATGGAAATGGAGTTTTCCTTTTTTTACAGTAAGAAGTTTCGCTCTATTTATTGTGCTAAACGGAATGGCCTTTACATCATCTACGTCAGGAGAGAGATAATAATCCCCGTCTTGCAACTTCAGGTAACGGATGTCTGACATGACACCATTGATATAATTGATGACCTCGATACCTGAAGAGTTTACCTTAAATGATAAATTGTAAGGCGTAAGTGTCTGATCAAGTTCTATGTATTCGCCGGGGAGATTAAAGTTTGGAAAATCAGTTAACGGAACAAATTCCTTATCATCAAATATGATATTGCAGTATTCATCTTCGACCATTAATAGAGGTGTCTCTCCCGAAGCTTCAAAACAAAAAATTAATTTACCAAAAGAGACAACATCTCCAGGATGTAAGTAGGTTTCCTCAAAACGGGTTCCATTGACGAATACACCATTCTTTGAGTGGAGGTTTTTAATGAAAACAACATCATCATCTACCACATAAATAAAAGCGTGATAGGGAGAGATCTCTTCATGTTGAAGAACAATATCGCAGTTTGATTCTGAGCCTACGATGATTCTTTCTTTATTGAGAGGAAACCACGAACCGTCAGATTTAGACTTCAGGATGAATTTTAGAATAGTTGATGTCATCATTTTCGTGCTCTCTTTTCTAGGAGTGCTTCAATTCGCTTAGCGATTTGATTACTCTCTGGATTGGAGGCCTGAGTGCGGTTTTTCAAAAAAGTCTCAGCTTCTTTAAATTCACCTTTTTTCAGGTGATAAAGAGTTGCCGTTAAGGCGATATCATCTCTTGAATGAAATTGTTCAGGGATTTTTTTTATGTATTCATCTGCCTTTGAAATATTTCCCTTGGCCAACCAAGCGAGGGCAAGTGAATGAAAGAGACCAATGTCCTGAATTTTTTTAAAGGAATCGTCTTGCAAAAGACGAAGTGCCTTGTTTGTTTGCCCGAACTGAAGGTAGACCTGCGCCAGGTTGAACTTAGGGACTCGGGCCTTTGGATTTAATTCTATCGCCTTTTTGAATGCATCTCGTGCTTTTTCCCATTGAGCATATTTGAGATAAATATCACCAAGATTATTTTGCGCCAAAGCTTGGACACTAGAAAATTTAGTCTCTTCAATAGTTAGTCTGTAGAAAAACTCTGCTTGATTAAAATTTTGCTGGAGAGAAAAACAATTCCCTATGTGTAGCCAGTAAAAAGGGTTTTTATCTTTGGTTAAATACTGTTGGCGATAATCTTTTAAGGCCTCCGAAGTTTTCCCTAGATGACACTTGGAAATCGTTTTGTCGCTGCTTAACGTCTTCGCAAGGCGCTGCTCATCCCAACGTGCATAACTTTCATCAGAAAAACCATCCCAAGAAAGGTCACTAATTTTAGTCGAAAGATCTTTTTTAGTTGCACATGATACCAGGAAAGTAAGTAATGAAAGGAAAATCATTTTCATGGATTTTCCTTTCCGTCCATTCTGATCGACGTTTTAGAGGAATCGACATAATTCTCAAATCCTTCAATCGAGGCGAAGCTTCTGGAACTAACATTCAAGTTATCATCAGTTAACATGGCCTCTCTAATTTTTACATCATACTGACTGGAAATTTTTCTAAACTGGGCACTCATTGGAAGCATGGCGGATTTGAATTCTTTAAGTGTCCTATCATCGATTCCGATCGGAGATAGAATCTCAATTTTCTTAGCGAGGGATTCATATAATTCAATAAAAAGTTGAGTTCCTTGTATAACCATGTCTGGACGATCAGAAACGAGAAGCCTTTGGAAGGAATTTCTAAACAAGTTTATGTCAGAGAGATGTTTTTCCATCTTCTGATTGAAAGCTTCACCATCAAATTTAACTTCATTCCAGATGACGGCATTTTCCAGTTCTTTTTTCTTTGATACGGCCAGAGTAAATAGATCATTCTCTTCTAGCCATTTTTTTGCTTCAGGAGTGTTAAGGTCTTTAAGTTCAACGAGAATTCTGTTTTTTTGACTAATATCATTAGATTGCCAGAACCAACGATTCAATGTTTGTGTGTACCTTGAAAGGATTTTAGGTTGATGGAAAGAAGCTACGAAGTGCTTAAGCTTATCGAGCTTCTGTTCTTTTTCGATGTGTTGATAAATTTGATTAGTAGCCCTTTCTTTTATTCCTGCATCGTCATGGCATACAGAAAGTTCAGTGACAATTTTTTCTGCATCTGAAGTTCGACCTTCTGCCAGAGAGGTCATGATCGATATTTCATAAAAGCGTTTTTGTGTGGCATCTTTAAGGTAGCAAAATTGACGCAGAACTTTTTCAGATAAAGCAAACGATGATTTAAAATCCATGAGTTTGTAATAGCGTTCAGCAATCGGAACCAATTTTTGCAGGTGAAGGTTAAGTTCTTTATCATTCATGTGCACAAACGCCTTTAGCTGCCACTTAAAGCTTTCGGAAGTATCAAGCTTTTCCAAGGCAACCATTGAAGCGAGGAGAGCAGACTCAGCTTTAATTTCTTTACTGTAAAGCTGTCCTTCATGAATTCCTGAAAGACCTTTAATCGCTTGATCGTGAGAACCTTTGTTTGCGAGTTCGCGGTATGCATTGAAGAGAAGGGCACCCAGTGTGTTATCCATTTGAGATATTTTTTCTTCAGAGAATGAGAAGAGGCCTTTGTGAAATTTTGAAATCCATGCCGAGAATTTTACTGTATCTTTTTGATCTATAAATAGATTCAAGACTTTTCCCATCAGAATCTGCTGATTTTTTATTTCTTCAGGGAAAGATTTATTGTAGGCAATGAGGACTCCAGTAGCTTTTTTATCATCTCCTTGCCTAATGAAAATTTCAAATAGTTTTGGATAAATAGCTTGTGAGAGCTCACTCTTCGGCCACAGTCGGATCTGTTTCGTGTAAGTTCGGATTAATACTTCGCGGTTTTTCTCAGTTGAAAGTATTTCTTTTGCCGCTAGATCTAAAATTGAGATAATAGATTTTTCTGCAAAAGAAAGATTCTTTGTTACTATAGATTCTGTAATAGAAGTTTCATAGCTAGAAATAGACATTTCATATTTCATAACTGAGTAGCAGGTTTCGCCCTTGTAATAATGATATTCAGCACTGTTCCTTGGATCAATTGCTATGAGGTGATCATAATATTGATTGATCTGTGTAAAATAACCTTCGAAGAATGAAGTTGAATTCTGACGGAGATCCTTTGTGAGTTTTAATTGAAGAAAGCCAGCAGCTGAACGCATTTTTGTGATAGCGCTTTCTTTCATTTCTGCTTTTGTATCAGGTTTCAAGTAATATTCAGTAAGTTTAGCGGCGATTTGGGCATGCTCCTGGGTTCTTCCATATTCTTTATAAAAGTCCAGATAAGCGTGATAAAAGGCTTCCCAGTAATTTTCGGCGCTAAGATCGATAATCTTATTTTGAACCTTCTGGAGAATAATCTGTGTTTCTTTCTCCTGACCGTTTTCCGTTGTTTTCCTTGCTAAATTTAAAAGATAAGGTATCGGATCTAATGTCGATGATAGATAAAGTTCCATCCCATCCAGAGGTTTTCCTTGGAAACTGTAAAAGCTTGCGAGACTGTTTAGCATTTGCTCTGAAAGCTTTATCGCCCCATTCGATGTATTTAGTTGTACCGATTTTTTCATCATAAGAGATGCTTCTTGGAATTTTTTTTCTTTGAGATAGCACCAGCTTAGATTGTACGAATGCTTTGATAGCCATTTATCTTCTTTGTCCTGCATAAGTAATTCATAATAAGTAATTGCTTCGGTATAACGTTTTTCGTTGTAGTAGTATTCCGCGAGAGCAATTTGGGTAAACCGTTTATTTTTTAACCTTGTGGCACTTTTCAGGGACTTCAACAGAAAGGTCTCGGTGATTGCTCCTGTATCGTAATCTCGGGAGTTAATGCCCAAGATGAAGAGTATTTCTGACTTTAAGGGATGAGAAAGGTCCTTCTTCAATAAATACATTCCATAGTATTTTAAAATTCGAAATTGTGCGTTCGTTTCTTTGAAAAATTGTGCTTTATTCGCTGAATTACCATTTCCGTTCATGAAGGCTAAATTGTTTTTTTCGTGGATTAATTTTAGTTTTTCGGAGTAGAGTTCAAGTAAAAGATATTCTAGTCTCGGTTTTTTGTTGGTGCTTTTTTCCAGACTGGCGATTTCTTTTTCTGTAGCGCGCATTAGTTCGCTCCAGCGGATCTTATCATCAGAAACAAGTGCTTCGGAACTTATGATTAATAAGAAGAAAAGGAAACTTTTCACCTCAGTAACTTCCTTTTACTATAAATTTAAAGTTATCGTATCCAGCGAGACTCGAACCATGCATCATCCTTT
>CAXNNO010000035.1:0-11338 GCA_964203555.1 Bacteriovoracales bacterium | reverse complement strand
ACATGATCGAAAATAAAATCAAAGTGGCAGGATGGAAGATGGCAAGAATTGATGGATCTCAAACCATCAAAAAGCGATCCGAGCAGGTGGAAATATTCCAAAATGGAGATGCTCAAATTTTTCTTATTTCACTTAAGGCCGGGGGATTTGGATT
This sequence comes from Bacteriovoracales bacterium, assembly GCA_964203555.1. Taxonomy (GTDB): domain Bacteria; phylum Bdellovibrionota; class Bacteriovoracia; order Bacteriovoracales; family Bacteriovoracaceae; genus Peredibacter. The sequence goes on along the minus strand of CAXNNO010000035.1, from coordinate 11,184 downwards.
AAACCTGACTGCCGCGAGCTATATCTTCCTTATGGATCCCTGGTGGAATCCTGCGGTAGAACGCCAGGCGATCGACCGGGCACATCGAATTGGACAGGAAAATAAACTCACTGTGTATCGACCGATCATTAAAGACTCAGTAGAAGAAAAAGTTCTCGTTCTCCAACAAAGTAAACGAGAACTCTTCCGAGATCTAATGGCCGAAGACGATGATGAATATTTCAGTGGTAAACTCAACATGGATGATTTCCAGCACTTGCTGAGCTAACAAGGAGTACGCATGAAAAAGAATGATGCCGACATTTTTACCAAGGCGCCAGACTTTTCTCATGACGAACCGATGAACGAAACTTCACCTGAAGCTTTCGATAAAATTATCAAAAACAGAAGATCAGTTCGGGTTTATACCAACGAAAAAGTTCCAAAAGAAGTTATGGAGCAAGTTCTGGAGTGGGGTCTTATGGCACCCAACTCCTCAAATCTTCAACCCTGGGAATTTTACTGGGTTCAAAATCCTAAAAAAAAATCCGAGATCGTTGAGGCATGCCTCAATCAGCTGGCGGCCAAAACCGCACAAGAAATCATTGTCTGCGTCGCAAGACTCGATAAATGGAAGCACACTCGGGACGATATGCTCCGTCTACTCAATAAAGACGAGAAGATTCCCGCCTCTGCAAAAGCCTATTACGAAAAAATTGTTCCCATGGTCTATTCTCAAGGCCCTCTTGGAATTTATGGCGTTACAAAAAAAGTCATAACTTCCCTTATAGGCATTTTCAGGCCCATTCCGCGTGAACCAACTTCACGAAGTGATATGCGAGTCTGGGCCGTCAAATCAACTGCACTCGCCTGTCAAAATATCATGATGGGATTCTCTGCCTTTGGATTTGATACCTGCCCGATGGAGGGACTTGACTCACGCAGAGTGAAAAAGACCTTAGGCCTCGGGAGAAATGCTGAAATTGTTATGATTATCAGTGTGGGTAAGCGGGATAAAAAAGGGGTCTACGGGCCTAGGATCAGAATGCCTAAGGAAGAGTTCATCAAGAAAATCTTCTAACTGACAAATGAGTTGAACTAAAAATCAGCCGCGAATTATTGTTGCGACATCAATACTCTCAGAACACTTAAAGTGCCCCAGAGGACATTTATCATGTCCATGGAGACCGCAGGGACGGCAGGACAGGGTGTCCCCAACATCTATCACCACGGAGTCGTCAGAAAGAGGAGTGTACCCAAAAGCTGGAATCGTTGAACAAAAAATGGCAGTGGTTTTTGCATTCACACAGCTCGCCAGATGAAGGGGGGCCGAATCGTTGACAAAGACTCTTCGGGCGTTTTTCATGAGGGCAGCTGAGTCCAGGAGACTGAGGGAGCCGCAGAGATTTAAAGTTTCAGGATGGTTGTGACGAATTCGATCGCAGAGGGCCTTATCTCCGGGGGCACCGATAAAATAGACCTTACCCATTTTAACCAACTCCGCTGTCAGTTCACGATACTTGTTTTCACTCCAGGCCTTGGTAAACCAAATTGAGGCCGGGGCGATAACAAAATACTCCCCATTCATATAGGGAGATACTTTTTCTATGTTTTTTGGTTGGAGAGGGAGTTCGGGTTTGTAAATTTTTGCATTATCAACAATTTTGAATCCGGGAATGAGCTCAAGATTTCTCTGAACCTCATGCCATCCACGAGGATCGGGGATTTGGTGATTAATTTTACGGTGATAAAAAAAACTCAGAGGATTTTGTGAAAATCCCGACTTAAATTGAGATTTCATCAAGGCCGCAACGAGTCCCGAATTGAAATGACGATGAAGATTAAAGACCATATCAAAACGAATTTTTCGAAGCTCCATGATAAGCTTCATAAGGTTTTTAGTTTTCCCACCTTGTTTGTCCCATATCCAGGTTTTTTCGATCGTCGGAAGGCCCTGAATGACCGACTCGTTTCCCTTACGTAAAAAAAAATGAATTTTGGCGTTGGGATATTGAGTTTTGACAACACGGGCAAAGTTACTCGCAAGAATCGTATCGCCAATGAAAGCGGTCTGGATAATAAGAATTGTTTTAGACGAGGCGTCGGTCATAAGTTAAACTCATTGTATTAAAACTATGCAAAAAATTACAGCGATTATTCCCACATTCAATGAAGAAGTTCACATCAAGGCAGCCATTGAATCTGTTCTGTGGTGTGATGAAGTCATTGTAGTTGATTCCTTCTCGAATGATAAGACGATTGAAATTGTGAAGTCCTTTCCTCAGGTGAGACTCCTGGAGCATCAGTATGAGCACTCTGCAGCTCAGAAAAACTGGACCATTCCTCAGGCAACTCATCCGTGGATTTTTTTACTGGACGCAGATGAGAGACCCACCCCAGAGCTCGTGCAGGAGATTCAAGAAATTGTTAAGAATGGGACAAACCACTCTGGCTTTTGGATTTTCAGACGAAATCATTTCATGGGGAAAAAAATTAATTTCTCTGGCTGGCAGTCGGATAAAGTTATTCGCCTCTTCAAGCGGGATGAGTGTCATTATCAAAACAAACACGTACATGCAGAAATTGAGTCAAAGGGTAGTATTTCAATTCTTGAGCATAAGCTCATTCATTATACGTATAAAGACGTCACTTCCTATCTCAAGAAGGCAGATCGCTACACCACCTGGGGTGCCATGGACCGCTTTCATAAGTTTCAAAAAAGTGGTCGCAAAATCGGAATTCTTTACTTATTTTTTCGCCCCCTTGGGCGATTTGTTCGCCACTATATATGGCGTTTGGGTTTTTTAGACGGGACACATGGTTTTGTGGTTTCGGCACTTGCGGCCTACAATGTCTTTATTAGGGCGGTAAAAGTCTGGAGACTCCAGAACGGCGAAAAGATCGAAGATCCCTTCAAAAAATAAAATTTAGAACATGTCTGAAGAAGAAGCAAAAGAGAGTCACTTTTGTTCCTACTAATACGACCGTTGCTATTTGTGCTGCATTTTTCATGGCGCGATTATGCACTTTTAATCATTACTGGTGGTGAAAAAGACCGAAAGTTGGTAATAATTACTAAAATTAAATTAGGTGCAACTACATGAAAATTCAAGAACGTATTAATTCAACAAACTTAGACATGAGCGAGATCCAGGTAAAGGCCTTCTTTTTGGGTGTTTTGTGTGCAGAAAAACCACTGCCGTTTCAGAAAGCCTTCATTGAGCTTTTATCCGAGACTCCCGAGGCAAAATCAGAGCTTGAAGTCCCGTTTCAGTCTTTGTGGGACCAATTAAGTAAAAATCTAAAATCAGAACTTGAGCAAATGTTCCCTGAAGAAGAGGATGTTAATACCTTCATGGAACTGGCCAAGGATCAGCTTGATTTCTTTCTCACGGGTCTGAGCCTGTCTGGAACGAATAGTGAAAACTGTAAGGATCAGGCCTTGGCGGAATTTATTGAAGAACTAGAAGATACCGTCGAGGACATGGATGATTTTACATCCGATGCTGAGGCCTCTGGAGAAGATGGCCATGATTTCAAAAAATTTCTCTTGGATATATGGAAAGAATTCACGAGTTCTAAGCAATAAAATTTAAAATTTTTTCTTTATAAGAATAGGTCAATTCAGGGTGCTCAAGGCTAAAAATCTTGAGCCCGTTATTTCTAAGCTTGCAGGCAGGACATTTAAGACATCCCTCTTTTTCAATCCCCTCGTAACAAGTCATTGTTGTCTCGAGAAGATATTCAAGTACACCCAGCTTATATCCCAACTCCATCGTTTCTTTTTTATTCATGTAAACCAACGGAGTGCGAATTTCAAATCCAGGATCTGCAAAATCCATTCGAAGTGCCGTTTGTACGATATCCATATAAGCACGGGAACAATCCCGGTAACCGGAGTTGGCCGCCTCAAGTTCCATGACGCCCATATAAATAAAGTGGGCCCCGAGTGAATGTGCATGAATCGCGGCCAGACGGGCCATGAGTCCATTTCGACCAATCACTAAGGTATTCGGAGCTTCGCCAGCTTTATGTTCAATTTTTTGATGATGTCCAATCAAAGCTGATTCAGTAATTTGCGAGAGGCAGTTGAGATCAATTTCCACATGATCAACCTGAAAAAATTTTGAAATTTCAGATGCCCGATTCAGTTCAATTGAATGCCGTTGATTATAGGTAAAAGAAACGGATAATACATTGTGATGACCGAATTCCTGCACGGCAAGTGCAAGACACAGACTTGAATCCATCCCACCAGAATGGACAACGATGGCCTTTTTTTTCATTAATAAGGGCGCTTTTTTTCCCACTCGTAAGCGGATTTAATAATGATATTAAGATCGTCGTACCTGGGTTTCCAGCCTATGACATCATGAATGCGATCGGCCTTGGCAGTTAAGCTGGCCGGATCACCAAGACGACGAGGGGAATCTTCTACTTTGATATCCACTCCCGTGATTTCTTTGACTCTTGAAATAACTTCTCGAACAGAGAAACCATGGCCATATCCACAATTTAACACCTCTGATTTTCCACCTCGATCCAGGTATTCCAGAGCTTTCACATGGGCCTCGGCCAGATCACTTACGTGAATATAATCCCGCACACAGGTTCCATCTCGCGTTTCATAATCTGTGCCAAAAACTTTTATCGAAGAGCGTTTGCCAACCGCCGCTTCACAGGCAACTTTAATAAGATGAGTGGCTTCAGGAAAGGATTGGCCTATCTGACCTTCCGGATCAGCACCAGATACATTGAAATAGCGAAGGGCCACGTAGCGAAATTCAGAGCTAAGCGAGAAGTCTTTGAGCATATGCTCGGTCATCAATTTAGATTGTCCATAAGGATTAATGGGAGAGAGTTCCGAGTCTTCTGCGCACAACCCACTTTTTGGCATGCCATAAACAGCTGCCGTCGATTAAAAGATGAATTTATTAACCTTATACTTATCGCACAGTGAAATCAGGAAATGTGAATTGACTGTATTATTTTGGTAATATTTTAAGGGTTGCAGGACACTCTCCGGAACAATGATGCTTCCGGCGAAATGAATCACGGCATCGAATTGATGAGAGGCGAAAAGGGAATCCAATTTATTCTTATCGGCCAAATCACCAATGACAAGATCCCCATAAGTGACAGCTTCCTGATGACCCGTGGAAAGATTGTCAAAAATAGTAAGGTCATATCCAAAAGGACTAAGGGCTTTTACAACGTGGGATCCAATATAGCCTGCGCCACCAGTAATAAGAATTTTCATGTGGGTATTTTAAGCGATAGATAGGCCTCCGTCCACTGCCAGAACCTGTCCGGTCATCCAACCCGAACGGGAGGATAAGAGAAACATCGCCATTTCGGCTATGTCTGACGCGTCTCCAATTCGTTTTAAGGGATGCTTTTCAATAGTCATCTCCATCGCCTTAGCGTTTCCAGTAATTTTGGATGCAAGTGGAGTATTCACTAAAGAGGGAGCAATCGCATTGACTCTGATCTTGGGCGCCCACTCAATAGCGAGACTTCGCGTGAGACCCTCAATCGCTCCTTTTGCCATCGCAATGGAGCTATGAAAATTCATTCCTTTTTGAACCGCAACAGTGGAAAAAAGCACCACAGAAGCCGATTCGGATTTTCTTAACTTTGGGTAAAGGGCTTGAAGTACTTTGACTGCACCAAGGGTATTCAGATGAAAATCATTTTGAAAATCTTCCATTTTTAACAGATGAAAAGGTTTTAAGTTAATAGAACCCGGAGCATAAATGACACCGTCAATCACATCAGGAAGATCGTTAACTGGGAGAGCATCCTTAGTGACATCAAAATTGTTTGCTCTTGAAAATGTGAATACACTGGCCTCATCTCTGAGCCCCTCAGCTATTTTCTGGCCTATTCCGCGAGATGCCCCAATGATCAATATGTTTCGTTTCATAAATCCTCCGTTATGGGACATAATATCTCACTAATTGGCCGCTTTAGGGCCAGACAGGAATTCGACAATGACAGTTAAATTTATCGCGATTGCGGCCCTTGGTAAAAACCGACAAATAGGCCTCGAAGGAAAACTTCCCTGGAGCATTCCAGATGAGTATGAGCATTTTAAGAACACCATCAGGGGTCAGTACGTCTTAATTAGTCGAAAAAATTTTGAACTTCATGGCCTTGAAGTCGCAGGTGCCATCCCATTCATTCTGAGCAGAAAACCCTATTCTTACCCGGACGCCTTGGTTTTTAATTCCATGGATGGAGTTATTGAGCACGCCCAGGAAACTGGGATAGAGAAGATTTACATTATCGGTGGTGCAGAAATTTATCATTTAACACTTCCTTATATCTCGGAATTTCTTTGTTCGATCGTGGATTATGAAGGTCCGGCCGATACTTATTTTCCGGAATACTTATTTTATGAATGGGAAGTCCTCAGTCAGAAAATTTTTCACGAGTGGACTCTCTATCATCTTCAAAAGGGAGTAACACCATTTTAAGTGGGCCCGTTAGAGGGATTTCAGGTATTCGATAATATCCATTTTATTTTCATGGGTAAGTTTCTTAAAAGATTCAAAATAATGTCCATCATTAGAATGCCCGACCCTTCCCGTGTCATAAACTTGTCTCGGAGACGTTTGAGCAGGATGAGAATTCGTGAGGCCCAACTTCTCAGAATCAAACCTTTCACGTTCCCCGGCATTTCTTAGGGAGAAGATTTTTGGCCTTCCTTCGGGTGCACTGAGGAGATCATAAACTGTTGGTACCGAGGCATTGTGAAGGTAGGGAAATCGTGCCCAAATCCCCCAGAGTTTAGGAGCGACATAACCATGTTCTGGTTTTCTCACGGCCTGCATAACATCGTTTAGGGGATTGATCTCAATCAGGTTATAAAGTTCTTCTGTTAGTGCCTTCAGACGGTCTGGATCAGTTTTAACAATTCGAATGGGAATATGTTTGGGTGATTCGTAAATGGGATGACCTTGCAAATCACGATTATGTGCTCCATGGCAATTCAAGCAGGATGATTCAAAATGTTTTTTCCCCGACTCAACTTTTAATTCATTCATCTTGAAGGGATATTGGGGCGGAAGAAAATCCCCCAGCACTTCTTCGGCCTTATGAACCTTGGGCCAGTATTCCCGAACATTTTCACTCGTCTGTCCGGAATAAAGTTCCACCGCGATGGCCCACCCACCTAGTTCGCCGTTACCCTCTCCATCCCAAAAGGAACCGGATTTTCTTTTTTCTCCATAGCCCCAGAGATGGGGAACCTTAACCTGGCCTGGTGGAAAATTATCAGGGAAGGGAATATTTTGAACCTTATAAAACCACGATCGAATAATCGCCGTTGATACCAGACCCTGAGTCATGTTGCCCACTTTGCTACCCGCAAGGGCGTTGGTGAATTCAACTGATCGCTCGTGCATTTCCTTAAATTTTGGATGACGACGTGGGAAGGCCCCCCATAAACGAAGTCCCTTGGCTGCATCTTTTCCAATTTGATAGGTGTCGATATTCTTATTTCCAAGTCCGATGATGTACTGGCCGGCCGCTTTTCCGCCGTGACAAGCAACACAACCAAGGACTCCGATGTTCATTCCTTCATAGGGTTCATTAAAAAGTCCCTTTACTTTATTATCCGAAATGACGAGACCCCACCGCTGATTAATTTGACCTAAATCTTTAAAACCAATTTTTTTTCCTCCGACCCATTCGTAGAGACTAATCACTTCGGGTGAAACCATCATGCCTCTTCCCTTATAGAAAAAGTTTAGATTTTTGAAAGCCTCGATGGCCTCCTGGTGACGTTCTAAGCGGACATCTTGAGCAAATGTTGGTAGTGTAAACAGGATAAAAAAGAAGAGTTTTTTCATCTGAAAACGCTACCAACTTTGAACCATAAACTGAAGAGCTGAAATAAAAATGAACGAATCCCCGACTAAAACAATCTGTTTTTTTAATTCCAACAAAGCGTGGGGAGGAGGAGAAAAATGGCACTTAACCACTTGTAAGGAATTTCAACGCCGGGGCTTCAACACAATTCTTGTTGCAAATGAACATTCAAAAATTGCCCAGCAAGGTGTCGAGGAAGGCCAGAACGTTTACCGCTTTAAAGTTGGAAACCTTAGCTTCCTTAATCCCATTAAACTCTTATTGTTTTTTATTTTCTTTAGATCTAAACGAGTTGACGCTGTGATTATGAATCTTCCCTCGGATCTCAAAATCGCGGGGATTGCAGCGAAGCTCGCGGGAGTGAAGAAGATTATTTATCGACGGGGTATGCCTCACCCGCTCCGTGATACATTTTTAAATCGATTTCTTTTTACGAAAATCCTCACTCATGTTGTGGTCAACTCCCAGGAAATCGGAAGAAGTCTCAAAGAAGGCAATGAGACGTGGTTTCCTGATGATAAGTTGGTTCTGATTTATAATGGTGTAGACACATCAACGCCTGTGGATAGAAGTCGAAAAATCTATGAAAAACAGGGCAACGAAATAGTTATTGGTAATGCAGGAAGATTGACGGAGCAGAAAGGGCAGAAGTACTTAATTGAGCTTGCTAAACTTCTTAAGGAAGATGGAGTCCATTTCAAGCTTTTAATTGCCGGTGAGGGAGAGCTTCGGGGAGCACTTCAGGAGATGATTCAGAAGAGCGGATTAACGGATCAGATTAAGCTTCTGGGGCATGTGAGTGACATGCCAGGATTTTTTAATTCGTTAGATGTTTTTGTCTTTACGAGTCTCTATGAGGGCTCGGCCAATACATTAATTGAAACGCTGCAATTCGGAGTCCCAACTGTGGCATGGGATATAAGTTCGAATCCAGAGATCATTGAGAATGGTAAGAATGGATTTCTTGCGTCCTGCTTTGTCATTCAAGAACTCAAAAATAAAACCTTAGAAATAACTCAAAGACAAACAAGGAACAATTTCGCCGAAAAAAGTGCGGAAATATTAATTGAAAGATTTGATACTTCAAAAAACCTGTTTAAACTTCAAAAAATACTTCAAGAATAGATGAAATCTATTCTTATTTTATCGCCTTACCAATCGCATAGTAAGTAAATCCTTGCTCCAAAACTTTCTTCGTACTGTATAAATTCCTTCCGTCAAAGATCAGAGGAGACTTCAGGCGAGACTTAATCTCTTCAAAATCAGGAGCACGGTACTGTTTCCACTCAGTTAAAACAATTAATCCATCAGCACCATTAAGTGCATCATACTTATTTTCAAACTGATCGACAGGTATACCCATCTTAGTCATGAAGGCTTCAAAATGATCCGCAGCTTCGGGATCATGAATTCTGACTTTTGCGCCGGCCTTATGAAGTTCAACGACTGTATCAATGGCAGGAGTTTCACGGATGTCATCTGTGTTTGCTTTAAAAGCAGTTCCCCAAATAACAAAAGTCTTCCCTTTCACGTCGGCCTTGAAGTGCTTCATCACTTTTTCAACCAGGTACTTCTTCTGCTCTTTATTCACCTCTTCCACTGCCTCAACAATTTTGAAGTGAATTCCATTTTCCTTGGCCGTATGAACAAGGGCCTTTACGTCCTTCGGAAAACAAGATCCACCGTAACCAGGACCAGGATAGAGAAATTGAGCCCCAATCCGTGAGTCAGTTGAAATGCCATGTCGAACTTCTTCCACATCAGCACCAATAATGTCACACAGGCGGGCGACCTCATTCATGAATGAAATCTTTGTCGCCAAAAAACAGTTAGCGGCATATTTAGTCATCTCGGCAGAGATATTACTCATACGGATGGTGCGCTTAACCTGACGATTAAATGGAGCGTAAAGCTCCTCAATAATCTCCGCCGATTCATCCTCCTGGGATCCAATAATGATCCGCTCAGGTTTCATGAAATCTTCGACGGCAGAACCTTCTTTCAAAAACTCGGGATTATTGACGACGAAAAATTTCTTATTTGTTTTTGCCTTAAGATGCTCACGAACTTTATTGCCCGTTCCAACTGGAACAGTTGATTTAACCACCACAACTGAACCTTCACGAAGAAAGGGTGCAATAGAATCACAGGCAGCAAACACATACTGAAGATCGGCCTGTCCATCATCAGATGAGGGAGTTCCGACCGCAAGAAAAACAGCTTCGGCCTTTTTGACCGATTCGTAATCATTTGAAAAATGCAAGCGGCCTTCTTGATAGTTTGACTGCATCATCGATTCAAGACCTGATTCAAAAATGGGACACTCGCCCTTTTTCATTCTTTCGACTTTAGCCGAATCAATGTCGATGCAGGTCACTTCATGACCCATCTCTGCAAAACAGGTTCCTGTTACCAGACCGACATAGCCGGTACCAATAATGCTTAGCTTCATTTTGAGCTCCATTAAGAATGAAAATTTCGCTCATTTTCGATCACAAGCAAAGAAAATTCAAGGATGAAATCGTCGAAAAGGTAGCGTCTACCTTTTCGACGGAAGATTTAATTTATTAAAGAGCTTAAAGTTTCTCTTACTTACATGAAATTGTTGTTTCTTTAGACCCAGCTTGATGATCTCCTGGTCCTCCCTTGCAAAGACTTCATTGAGCCATATTAGCTCCCCTTCATGCCCCCCAAAGGACATCGGAATAAAAGAATGAAGAGGAATGGGGCAAGGGTGCAGAGTCGAAAAAGGATACGCCTCAACTCGATGACAAATTTTCGCTCTAATGGGATTCTGAAATATATAACGATAAACTTGAAAATAATGTGTTTGAGATTCAATAAGACTCCATTTATAACGGCCTCCCCATAAGTGATTTATCGAATGACTGCTATTATTAATTTTTACCGATGTCATTCGTAAAAATCGCTGCATAACTTGATCGATATTGCCTTTCGGAGTGTGACAAAGAAGGTGAAAATGATTTCCCATTAGAATAAATGCATGAATGGCCAGAGCATTTTCTCTCACCTCAAGTTGAAGTTGCTCCATCATGATCACCCAGACTTCGCGAAGAGGAATCGGGAAAAATTCCTTATTATTACTTCGAGAAGTCACATGATAAGGATTTGTTTCAGAACGTATTAACAATGGTCTTGCCATGGCCCCCTACCTTTTTCTTGAGAAAAATAAAAAATTGATTTAGTTGGAAACACATCCGGACAAAGGTTTGCCAACGAGATCCCCTTCCAATCCTACTTTCTTACTTTCTTGAAAAATCCAGGCCATTCATCGATGTAATAAGTCATTTGAATTATTGTCTCATTAAA
>CAXNNO010000034.1:0-11571 GCA_964203555.1 Bacteriovoracales bacterium | reverse complement strand
AAGCTCATGAAACTTGCCTTGAAATAAACACGCAACATGTCTTTGGCCGACGTTATGATTTGGGCCCCATTCATTGGTGCTTGGACTCGACGTCATGACACTCCCTGAACCGTTCATGTAGATAAATAGGAACAGGCCAGGGGGCGTGATATGTGGCAATGGTGGAATGGAATCCTATCGGGAGAAATCCCGCTTCATGCGAACTCTTCAGAAGCTTTTTTAATCGAAAAAGGCCTTCTTCATCGAACAGGTCAACTGAGTGCAGATGGTGCATTGGTCGCTCAGTCCGGACATTCCACTGATCTTTGTCCCGAAGATAAGTATGTTGTAAAAGATGAACTCACCGAAAATATGATTGATTGGAACAGTGAGGTTACCGCTTTATCAGAAGAAGTTTTTGAGCAGTTAAAAACAGACATTCTCAAAAAGATCCATCTTTTAAAACCCGAACTTTTTATCGAGGAGAGATCTCTTGGAGCGGATGCCTCGTATGCACTGGGGGTCAATCTCATCACCACTTCACCTGTTCATGCGCTTTTTTGTAAAATGATTTTGAGGCAGAAAATGGATAAGTACCCTCTAGGTCACTTCACAATCTATCATGATCCATCTTTTGAAGTTGACCATAGAAAATGGGGTCTTCGATCTCAAAGTGTCATTGCACTCAATTTCAAAAAATGTGAAATCATCATCTCCGGCACGGGTTACTGCGGTGAAATCAAAGAGGCGCTTTTTTCTGTCATGAACACCATTTTGCCCGACCATGGAGTTCTGCCTCTTCGCGGAGAGGCCTCCTCCGATGCCAGAGGAAATGTTTCCGTCTTCCTTGGTCACTCTGGAACAGGGAAAACATTTCTCTCGAGAGAACTCGGAATGAATTTAATTGGAACTGACGAGCACGGAATTTCTCAGAGGGGGATCTTTAATCTGGAGGGCGGTGCCTACACCAGGACTCTCAACTTGAAAGGTTCACTGGATCCTGACATTGAGCATGCCACTAACCGCTTTGGAAGTTTAATTGAAAATGTTCATCTTGATCGCAAGAGTCGACGACCTTTATTTGAAGATCCTGCGACCGCTCACATCGGACGCTCGAGCTACCCGTTGAGCGCACTCCACGGAATCATTAACGATGGCCGCGGCGAGATTCCCTCCCACCTCTTCCTTTTTTCCACAGACAAGATCGGAGTACTGCCTTTAATTTCTCGCCTGGATCCAGAGGAGGCCGCGTATTTTTTTCTTCTGGGTCTCACTGACGATAAAAACGTGGAGGAAGGGCAACCGAGCTTCACTCATTGCTTCAGCTCTCCCCCCATGATGCGTCCACCCCGGGACTACGGAAATCTCTTACAGAAAATTCTGCAAAAGCATCCGATAAAAGTCTGGATGATCAACTCTCTTCACTTCGGTGGTGCAATCGGCGCAAGTCGACAATATGATCCATCACTCGTTCGCTCCTGCATTCGCGCAGTCCAGAGCGGATGTGGTGAACAATCAGCATTTCATAGAGATCCGGTCTTTTCCTTATCCATTCCCACAACTCTTGAGGGTGTGGATGAACATTATCTCAAACCCCATCTCTTGTGGGCCAATCATCAGGACTATTTCGCGGCTGCCGGGAGATTAAAGACTATTCTTGATGAGAGATTTCATAAATTAATGAAGGAATAAAATCATGCTTTTTGAAATGAAAAGAATTCTAGTGTGTAGTGATTTAAGTCCAAAATCTGATGAGGTCCTTAGGGACGCAGAACTTCTGCGCCAGCGTGTAGGAGCTGAAGTAGATGTACTCTACGTTTCCGATATAGGCATTCATCTTGACTTCTCGGCCACAGAGACAAAAAAAGAAACTTATTATGATACATTTGTCGAAAGTCTCGTCGTGGATTTGAAGCACAAGCTTCGGGCACAGATTGAACGCACTGGACTTCAGGGTAGTGCTATTTTCTCAGAAGGAAACATCGTTGAGGAAATTAACCGGCTCATTTTAACTGGACCCCGGAAATATGATCTCTTAATCATCGGTCATCACAGTAAGATGGGAGTCGTTCATCACTTGATTGGCAGTGTCGCGCGGAAGATCATCTCAGACGCTCCGATACCAACGATTGTGGTGAAGAAAAAACTTGAGTTTAAAACCATCGCGGCCTTCATCGATGGAACCGGCCCCATTGACTGGATGGTCTCTTCGACACTGGATTTTTACAGATCCCTTAAATTTGAAAAAGTAGAGTTCATTTCCCTATGGATGGATTTGCCGCTGTCTTTTCATAAGGAAGACGTGGTTAAAAATTTGAGCGAACAAATTAAAGATGAAGTTCATTATTTTTCAAGAGAGGGTGAGAATTGCATCGTAAGAGTAGAGGCGACGCATGACCTGATGGTTTCCTACCACCTCATACGAATCATCGAAGAGGATGGAATTGATCTAGCACTCATGAGAAGGAATCGTGGTAAAAAACTCAACAAAAAAATCATCGGTTCCGAGACCCAGAGAATTCTTGATCTGGAATCAACCAATCTTCTTATCATGCCCGTTTAATCTATTGGTGAAATTCATAGTCAGAAGTTCGGAAATTAGTATAATTATTTCATGAAACTTTTTAAAAGCCTTTATATCCAGGTCCTCCTAGGAATTTCCCTGGGTATTGTCTTGGGACTCCTGAGACCCGATCATGCCGTGGAAATGAAGATCCTGGGTGATGGCTTTATCGCTCTTTTAAAAATGATGATCGGGCCCATCATCTTCACGACAGTTGTTCTAGGAATCTCACACTCCGGCGACATGAAAAAAGTGGGCCGGGTTGGCGCCAAGGCCCTCTTGTATTTTGAAACAGTATCAAATTTCGCTCTTGCCCTCGGACTCATCGCAGTTAATATTTTAAAACCGGGTAAGGGATTTAATGTTGATCCCGGAAGTCTGGACCCCTCTTCAGTGGCCGAATTTACAACGAAGGCCAGAGATTCATCCCTCGTGGATTTCCTTTTTAATATTATTCCCAAAACTTTTAACGACGCTTTTACGAGCTCGGGTAATCTTTTACAGATTCTCTTCATTTCACTTTTATTTGGTTACGGACTCACTCATGCTGGAGAATCCGGTCGCCCTGTTAGAAATTTTCTCGAAGGTCTTTCTCAAATCCTTTTCAAAATCGTGCATTTCCTCATGATGTTTGCCCCGATCGGAGCGTTTGGTGCGATGGCGTTTACTATTGGAAAATACGGCATCCAATCCATGGGCCCGCTTTTATCCCTTATGGGAACATTTTATCTGACCTGCTTCATCTTTGTTCTTCTCATTCTGGCACCAGTGGCGAAATTTTGCGGATTTAATGTTTTTCGTTTCATTCGTTATATTAAAGATGAACTTCTGACAGTTCTTGGAACCTCCTCATCGGAAAGTGTCCTTGTTCCCTTGATGCATAAACTGGAAAAACTGGGTTGCTCAAAATCCGTTGTGGGCCTCGTGGTGCCTACCGGTTATTCATTTAATCTTGATGGAACAAATATTTATTTAACGATGGCATCAGTTTTTATTGCTCAGGCGATGAATATTGACCTGACACTGGGGCAACAGCTCTCACTTCTTTTTGTGGCGATGCTTACTTCTCAAGGTGCGTCCGGTGTCACGGGTGCCGGGTTTATAACTCTTGCCGCAACTCTGTCTGTTGTTCCAACCATACCTGTTGCTGGTCTGGCGTTGATTTTTGGGATAGACCGATTCATGTCAGAGGCGAGGGCACTCACCAATACGATTGGAAACGGAGTCGCAGCGATTGTGATCTCAAAATGGGAAAAAGAGCTTGATCACGAAAAACTTCAGAAGGAACTTTCATGTTAAGGATTAAAACAGTTTTAAAATTCAGTCCCATCCATGGATTGGGATGCTTCTCCATGGAGCCAATCAAAAAAGGACAATTAGTCTGGACCTTTGACTCGGGCAGTGATTTGGTTTTTGATGAACATGAATTGTTATTACTTCCGGAAGCTTTCAGGGAATTTTTAAAAACTTACGGCTACGTTCCTCTTCGTCTTGATAAGAAAGAGACTATTCTCTGCGCCGATCATGCCCGACATATGAATCACTCTGAAGATCCTTCACTTCTAGAAACTCCTGAAGGCCATAACATTGCCGCGCGAGACATAGCTATTGGTGAGGAGCTGACTTGTGACTACAGAGAATTTGACAAAGAGGCTTCTGAAAAAATTGGGGACGCGTAATTCCCATGCCTAATAAACTTGGATCAAGACAAGTCCTGTGTACTGATGCCGTCGGGTGGTTGCAAAACTATACCGATCCCGGTGGCGTTTCCTTTCTCGGCTCCCTTCCCGATATTTCTGAATTCCCTGGATTGAGTCTTTTGCAGTGGAAAGAGTGGTTTCAAAAAACCGCGGAATTAATTCTTGAAAAAACCTCTCCTGAGGGAGTCAGCATTTTTTTTCAATCCGACATTAAGCACGAGGGACTTTGGGTGGATAAGGCCTATCTCATCCAGAAGTCTGCTGAAAAAATGGGGCATCATCTTCTCTGGCATAAAATTTTTTGTCGGGCACCTGCCGGAACCGTGATGTTCGGAAGACCATCTTATTCTCATATGATTTGTTTTTCAAAAACAGTCATACCTGATATTTCAAAATCCACCGCCGATGTTATTCCTGATCTTGGAGATAAAACCTGGATCAGAGGAATGGGTCTAGAGGCGTCACTTGTGGCCGCCAATTTTGTCATGAAACATACGACCACCAGAATTCTGATTAATCCCTTTTGCGGAGAGGGGAGTGTTCTCGCTGCTGCTAATTTTGTGGGACTTGATTCTATTGGTATTGAGAGAAGCCAAAAAAGGGCCTCGAAGGCGATGGAATTATCTGTGGCACCAAATGGGAAAGGTTGGATGAACTAGAACCATAGAAAAAAACTCAATTTTTTTCTATAACTTCCTTAATTTTTCTTACGGCCTGTTGAAAAAAAATATTTTTCAAATAAAATTTAACTTTTAAAAAAGGAGTTTTAATGAAAAAGACCATTCATGTACTGGCCGTGACTTCACTGGCCCTCTTGGTTTCCTGTGGATCCGGTAGTGATTCAAGTTCTGGTAGTGGAAGTTCAGCGACTTCAAACTACCCTTACGGACTGGCGATCTCATCGCCAACTGCAACTTCAACAGCAGGAGTCTACTTTGAAGTTAATGCAGGAGACTTTGATTCAACAAAATCATTTCAAGAAAAGAAAGAACTCTTAGATTCAGTTGCTGAATCCACTTCATCTGAATCGTGTAAAGTTAAACTTCCGAATTTTGCAGCCAATCCTCAAACTCTTACATGTTATGGTCCTGAATTAGATTACCAAAATCATCTCAATTATACGAGTGGCACTCCAGCAGCTACCGGCAGATTACCTGGTGGAGACTTAGGAATATGGACTGCTACCGAAAGTGGTGGAACGGCATGTTCCGCTGCTAAAATGAATGCTGAAATTAACAATATTTCTTCTCAAGTTGATACAGCAATGCTGTTGGCCGGAAGCATGACTTGTTTGATTAATAGTGATTCAACTCTCGATTTTCCTGCGGCCGGTGCTTCGGTAGACTTAACAAGTGCTTTGAACACGGCCATTTTAACCAATAATTCTGGAGTAACAGTGACTGCGGCCAGTTTGGCCAGACAGTCTGATATCGCGAGTTTTCCTGACTTTGTTTACACGATTGTTATGACTAAGGGGACTACAACTCTTAAAGTCAGCTTTAGGCATCACCCAACAAATGAAGGAAACACAACTTACAAAGGGAAAATTTCAGCATTGTTTGCCGGAGGAATGAATGGAAGTAATTCCAGAGCATTTTCTATATTATACGAAAAAGATTCAAGTGCACTAAAGTATAAAATGTTGGCCGCAAACTTTTCAGGGAGTAGTACCACAGAGTCAAATTACTTCACTGCGACTGGTGATTTAAAGATCCAGTCATCATGGAGTGGTAACATCTCCCAGACCCTTATGAATCTGAATCCAGAAAATGGAATTGGATTTGCTAGTTACGCCTGGCAAGCGGGTACCGGAGATTCTGAAGCCAGAGTTTTTAATATGTATACAGCTAAATCAGGAGCAAATACTTCTGGCTATGGATTTTTTGGTTACGGTCCTAAGTTCGATAACACTTTAGAGGTCGCACCAAATAACTCCATTACAAAATTCATCTGTAATTGGGCCGGGCCAGGTAGTAGTCATACGGGCATTTCAGGCAAGGCGCAGAAACAAATTATGGTTAGAAATGCATCTGGTCAGTTTGTACCTGATTCATCTGTGGTCAATCCGAACCTTATTCTCTATGCCCCGGTAAATTCGTGTGACATGCTAGCGGATGCGGATGGAAGTGGTGGTAAATTTGGATATAAGTTACTGACTGATTCCTATCCTTCTCCTCAGCCTGCAGTGACCAATCAATTAATCGTATTAGGGACCGACTCAGACTACAGCAAATTTGTCGCCCCAACTGCCCCAGCTGATTTTTAAATTTTTTCCCACGGGCCTCCTTATTAAGGGAGGCCTCTTCTTAAGTTTTCATCCCTGTCTTTAAAGACCCGAAAGATTTTTTAAAAAAAACGGACTATTCAAGTAGAGTATTCCTAGAGAATTTTCATCATTTCCTGCTTCTTTAAAGTGGGAATTGGTCTAGAATTTACTAAAAACTCAAAGGAAAAAAGATGCTCGAAGTTTCTCCAGATCAAAAGCTTGAGCGCACTTTAGGCCCCATTATGCTTTGGGGCCTCGGCGTGGGCTATGTGATCTCTGGCATGTATTTTGGATGGAATCTCGGATTGCCCAAAGGGGGAACTCTTGGACTCGGGATCTCCACCTTATTTATTACCCTGATGTATGTCTTGTTTACTTTTAGTTACTGTGAACTCGCCTGTGCCATTCCGCGCGCCGGAGGTGTCTTTGATTATGCCAACCGTGCTCTGGGTCCTCGTTGGGGATTTCTCGCCGGCTTCTCTCAACTCATCGAATTTGTCTTTGCTCCGCCGGCCATCGCTTATGCCATCGGGGCCTATTTTCACGAATTTTTTCCTTCTCTTCCGATATTGCCGATTGCGATCACTTCTTTTTTTATTTTCACGGCACTCAATATTTTTGGAGTAAGGGCCGCCGCGCGATTTGAACTTTTTATCACCGTCTTTGCTGTTGTCGAACTTCTGATTTTTGCCGGCGTGACTCTTCCACACTTTAAGATTGTTAACATCACAACCAACGCTCTCCCTCATGGGGTATCAGGCATTTTTGCCTCTATTCCCTATGCCATTTGGTTTTTTCTGGGGATTGAAGGGGTGGCCAACGTCGCCGAGGAAACCATTAACCCCCAGGTCAATATCTACCGTGGTTTTGGTTCTGCCATGATGACCTTAGTTGTTTTGTGTGGCCTGACTTTTTTTTCATCCATCGGCGTAGCGGGTTGGGAGGCGATTGTTTATCCAGTTGCTGGTTCGACGCAAACTTCAGACGGCCCCTTGCCTCTGGCATTATTTCAACTTGTAGGAAAGGATAGTGCTCTCTATCACTTACTGATTACGATCGGGCTTTTTGGTCTGGTTGCCTCTTTTCATGGCATCATTCTCGTTGCTGGCCGTGTGACTTTTGAATTCGGACGCATTGGACATTTTCCACGATTTTTAGGCAAGACTCATCCTCAATTTAAAACACCCATGTGGGCCTTGATAGGAAATATGTTTGTCGGAATAGGTGCCCTCCTGACGGGGAAGACCGGCGAGATCATCACCATTGCTTGTTTTGGTGCCCTGGTGCTTTATATCTTTTCTCTGGTTACATTTTTTGTCCTAAGAATCAACGAACCCGAGCTCGAGCGACCATTTCGCGCTTCCTTTTATCCATGGGGTCAGGGGATTGCTTTAGTCATCGCCGTGGTTGCCCTGGTGTCCATGATTGTTTTTAATCCTTTGCTGGCCCTCATCTACTTTGGGATGATGGGATTAGGTTTCGCCTTTTTTAAATTAACCGTGAAGCAGTAAAATAAAGGTGCACGAATGAAATTAAGTAGTGAACAAATTATCGCCGAAGTCAAAAAATCCTCCAACCCAAAGGTTAAGGTCGCGGTCACTGACCTCGATGGTGTTTTGCGGGGAAAATATATTCATAAAGATAAGTTCCTCAGCGCTGTAGAGAGCGGGTTTGGTTTTTGCAACGTCATCTTCGGCTGGGACATGAATGATCTGGCCTATGATGATTGTCAGTTCACCGGCTGGCATTCAGGTTACCCCGATGCCACGGCCCGCCTGGATCTGCAAACATTTCGCAAGGTGCCCTGGGATAATGATGTGCCTTTTTTTCTGGGGGATTTCGATCTTGATGTCTGCCCCAGAAACCTACTTAAAAAAGTCAAAAATGAAGCAGTGGAAATGGGATTCAGACCTTTTTTCGGACAGGAATTTGAATGGTTTAACTTTAAAGAAACAACCGAGGATCTGAACGCACGGGACTTTAATAAACCACAGTTTCTGACTCCCGGCATGTTTGGTTACTCACTTCTTCGAATGTCAAAAAATGCAGCTTTTTTTAATGACATCTATGACCTTTTGGCAAAGTTCAATGTTCCGATCGAAGGGCTTCATACTGAAACAGGACCTGGAGTCATTGAAGCGGCCATTCTCTACGGAGATGTTTTAGAATCCGCTGATCGCGCAGTTTTATTCAAATCTGCAGTAAGAGAAATTGGTCACCGTCACGGCATCATGCCAACATTTATGGCAAAAGTTTCGGATAAACTTCCTGGCTGCTCCGGACACATTCATCAAAGTCTCTGGGATGAAAAAAGTAATTTATTTTACGATGAGAAAGGAGAGCATGGGATCAGTCCCATCATGGAGTCTTATATTGCGGGACTCCTCCATTGTCTTCCTCATGTGTTACCACTCTATGCTCCCACCATTAATTCATTTAAAAGACTTGTCGAAGGAGCGTGGGCACCAACCACGATCACTTGGGGAATTGATAATCGCACGACCTGCGTCCGTGCCCTTCCGATTTCTCCCAAGTCAACGCGGATTGAACTCAGGGTGGTGGGGTCTGACGCCAATCCTTATCTCGCTCACGCAGCAGCACTTGCATCGGGGCTTTATGGGATTAAACATAATCTTAAACTCACGATCCCGAGGACCGAGGGAAATGGCTATAAAGATCTGCGCAATGGAGTACTCGCCAGAAATCTTCTGGAGGCGAATGAACTTATGAAAAATTCCAATGTTGCCAGTGAGCTCTTTGGAGAAAGTTTTGTGAAGCATTTTTGCGACTCAAGAGACTGGGAATGGAAGCAGCACCAGAAAGCAGTCACTGATTGGGAATTCAAACGATACTTTGAAATAGTATAGGGGATACATATGAGTTCAGATTTTGAAGCACGCTATAATTATCATTTTCCAACATCCATTCGTTTCGGTAAGGGAGTTGTTGATGAACTGGGAAAACACCTGGCCGAACAGGGATACTCAAAACCTCTCATCGTCACCGATCCCGGTTTTGTTAAGTTAGACGTTTTTCAAAGAGTCGTGGGTATTTTAAAATCAGCAGGTCTCGATGTCGAAGTGTTCTCAGGCCTTGATAAAAATCCCGTGAAGTCCAACGTCCTCAAAGGGGCCGATGTTTATAAGGCGCAAAATCGAGACTCCATTGTTGGTCTGGGCGGTGGTGCCAGTATGGATGTTGCCCGGGCGATTGCTTTAAGAATCAATCATAGAAAAGATCTCTTCGATTACGATGATGCCCTTGGGGGTGACCGCTTTGTGACAGAGGAGATCCCGTACTTTGTGACTGTTCCGACAACTTCAGGCACCGGCTCAGAAGTCGGACGCTCAACGGTTATTTCCGATGATCTGACCCACGAAAAGAAAATTCTTTTCTCTCCAAGACTTCTGGCCAAGAAAGTTTTTGCTGATCCGGAGCTCACAATCGATCTTCCGGCGTTTGTCACCGCAACGACTGGTATTGATGCCCTCACTCACAATGTTGAGGCGTACCTGGCCAAAGGCTTTTCTCCGCTCTGTGACGGCATTGCCTTAGAAGGCATTCGTCTCATCTCTCAAAGTCTTGAACGTGCGACTCTTCACTCAGATCTTGAGAGTCGTTCAAAAATGATGATGGCATCCCTCATGGGGGCGACTGCGTTCCAGAAAGGTTTGGGTATTGTTCACAGTCTGGCCCATCCGCTCTCAACAGTCGCGGATATGCACCACGGACTCGCCAATGCGATCATGATTCCCTATGGTATGGAGTTTAATGCTTCGGTTTCTGAAGAGAGAATGAAAACCATCTGTGAAGTGATCGGTCTGAAGGATCCCTCTTCGAGAAGTTTTATAAACTGGCTTAAAGAACTTAACTCAAAGATTGGAATTCCTCTTCAGTTATCATCTCAAAAAGTCACGAAAGACCACCTCGCTCGTTTAGCAGATCTCGCTGAAAAAGATCCCTGCCACGGGAGCAATCCTCGAGCAGTTAGTCGTGCGGATTTTCTGGCCATTTACGAAAAGGCCTTAGGCGCATGATTTACATCGGTGTCTCATCTTGCTTCATGTATCCCGATCCAACTCGCCCGGTTTTTGGCCATAAGACACTGGCCTATCTGGAGCAGGACATGGCCCGCTTTCTATCTCAAAAAGGAGTCATGCCGATTTTAATTCCTGATTTGCCCGAAAGTGAGCTGACCCCTTTTCTTTCTGAAATGGACGGATTCGTTTTCCAGGGTGGTGCCGATATTGCTCCAGAGACTTATAAGGATGGACCCATCGACAACGGCCGCTGGCCTGGGGATCCGTATCGGGATCAGTATGAACTTAAAATCATGGATTATGCTTTTAAAAACCATCAACCCATTCTGGCCATCTGCCGGGGTTTCCAGCTCGCCAACGTTTATTTCGGGGGAACACTTTATCAAGATTTAAAAATGGTAACCGAAACCAAAGTCGAACACCGAAATGCCGAACTCTACGACAAAATCCATCACTCTGTGACCTGCTCTGATCAAAGTCTTCTGAAAAATATTTATGGCACAGATCAATTGATGGTTAATTCCGTTCATCATCAGGGTGTGAAAATCCTCGGCCAGGATCTCATCGTTGATGCTCTTTCCTCAGATGATCATTTAATCGAAGCCTTCCATTATAAGGATCTCACTCATCACTATCTTGTGGGTGTTCAGTGGCATCCGGAATTCTCCCACACCCTGGCCGACAAGCTCTGTGACCCGGCCCCTCTGTATCAACATTTTTTAAGTGCCGTAAAAAAATCGAGGTAATCTTATGCAAATCATAAATCCTTCCACGAATGAACTCATGAGTGAAATAACAGAAGACACGACTCAAAATGTCGAGTCAAAGTTTCAACGCGCTCGAGGTGCTCTGAGAGCATGGTCTTTGGAGCCTCTTGAAAAACGCATCTCCCACATTCGCCACTTTTATGACCTCCTTGAAATAAATAAAGACGCTCTTGCCCGCGCCCTGACGAGCGAAGTCGGAAAGCCTTTGCAGGAATCTTATAATGAAATTAATGGCGCAAAAGATAGAATCAAGTTT
>CAXNNO010000033.1:0-11639 GCA_964203555.1 Bacteriovoracales bacterium | reverse complement strand
ATACTCTTTTTCTATATTTCGCCCCCCCATCGCTTAAGGCGACTTTTTTATTTTTTTAGCTCATACATTTAGGGTTTAAGAATGCTTAATTCAATTATCAGGTTTTCACTAAACAATCGTTTAGTGGTGATTATAGTATCTATTGCTCTTCTCATCTATGGAGGTTTGGTTACTTCCAATTTGCCTGTGGATGTTTTCCCTGACCTGAACAGGCCCATTGTGACAGTCATTACAGAATCCCATGGACTTGCTCCAGAAGAAGTGGAAACCCTTGTCACACTTCCAATTGAGACCTCTCTTAACGGGATGCCCGGGGTATCGAGAATACGATCAAGCAGCGGGATTGGTATCTCTATTGTCTATGTCGAATTTGATTGGGGTACAGAAGTATTTCGTAACCGCCAATTAGTGACAGAAAAACTCCAGCTCGCTAAGGAGCGCCTCCCAGAGGGGATCAGTCCTGTTATGGGTCCGGTAAGTTCCGTTATGGGCGAAATCCAGTTTGTGGGACTTGTGAGTCCAGGTGGCTCAGTCTCCCCAATGGAGATGAGGACTCTTGCCGATTGGCTCGTCAGACCTAGGCTCATGACCATTTCAGGGATTAGTCAAGTTGTCGTCATGGGTGGAGAACTTAAGCAGTTTCAGATTCTTGTATCAAGTGAAAAACTACA
The DNA here is from genome assembly GCA_964203555.1 of Bacteriovoracales bacterium. Classification (GTDB taxonomy): domain Bacteria; phylum Bdellovibrionota; class Bacteriovoracia; order Bacteriovoracales; family Bacteriovoracaceae; genus Peredibacter. Next base: position 10,968 of record CAXNNO010000033.1, on the reverse strand, counting down.
AAAGAAAATGCTCTCGCTAGAAGACCTTAAAAAATCTTTGGCAGATATTAGTGAAAATACAACAGGCGGATTTATCGATATCGGCGAGAAGGAGTTTCTCATTCGCCCCATCGGCCGAGTGGAGAGTCTTGAGGAAATCGAGAACTCTGCAGTGGGAATGCACCTAGGTGTTCCAGTACTCGTTAAGGATATTGCGACTGTCAGGATAGGCGCAAAGATGAAGCGCGGTGAAGGTAGTATTGATGGAAAGAGCTCTGTCATCATGACTATTCAAAAACAACCAGGTGCCAGCACTATCGATCTGACTAAAAAAATCGATTCAATGCTTAAAGATCTCAAGAACGCCCTTCCTAAAGGAGTTGAGATTAGAAGCGATCTTTTCAAACAATCAAGATTCATAGAAGCTTCAATTGCGAACGTGGAGGAAGCTCTAAGAGATGGTGCCATCATGGTGGCAATCATCCTTTTCCTCTTTCTCCTAAACATTAGAACGACTGCTATCACTTTAATCTCCATACCACTTTCTTTAGTGATAACATTTATTATTTTTAAAATATTTGGGTTATCAATCAACACCATGACTCTCGGGGGTCTTGCTATTGCCATAGGAGAACTTGTCGATGATGCCATCGTAGATGTTGAAAATGTGTTCAGGCGGCTAAAAGAGAATAGATCAAAATCGATACCTGAACATCCTCTCTTCGTCATCTACAAGGCCTCTTCAGAAGTGAGAAACTCCATCGTTTTCTCAACCATCATTGTTGTACTTGTGTTTATTCCACTTTTTGCACTCAGTGGTATTGAGGGTAAACTTTTTGCTCCACTTGGCATTTCTTATATTATCTCCTTACTGGCCTCTCTGGTTGTATCTCTCACTGTTACTCCAGTACTTTGTTACTACTTTGTTGCTCATTCAAAAGTACTCACTCATAAAGATGATGGGCCGCTTGTGAGAAGACTTAAAGTCTGGGATGAAAAGCTTCTTCAAAAAACTATCCACCACCCGAAAATGGTCATGAGTTTTTGTGGAATATTACTTTTGGGCTCGCTGGCACTTTTACCTCTTATGGGAACGAATTTTTTACCCTCATTTAATGAAGGTACGGCCACAATCGGCATCGCCTCTTACCCAGGAATTTCACTTAAAGCGTCTGATAAACTTGGAACCAGGATTGAAAAGGCAATTCTTTCAGTACCTGAAGTAAAATCGACGATTCGTCGGACCGGACGAGCAGAAATGGATGAACATGCCGAAGGAGTTCATTGGAGTGAGATCGATGTAGACTTCAAAGATAAAGGGCGTGATCGCCAAATCGTTTTGCAAGATATAAGAACAAAAATTCAGGCAGTAGGAGATGTTTACGTCAATATTGGACAACCAATCAGTCATCGACTTGATCACCTACTTTCGGGTGTTCGTGCTCAAATTGCCATCAAAGTCTTTGGCCCTGATCTTTCTGAATTGAGGCGCCTGGGTGGTCAGATCGAAAAAACTCTTAAAGGAGTTGAAGGAATTGTCGATCTCCAGTTGGAGCCTTTGGTCTTAATTCCGCAACTTAAAATTCTTGTCGATCGCGAAGAGACTGCTCTTTTTGGTATTGGGCCAGGTGGATTTACTAAAGACCTTGAAATGGCACTCAATGGAGAAACAGTTGCTCAATTAATAGAACAGCAGAGAATTTTTGATATCTTCATGCGCTTTGATGATGAATCGAGGGCAAATCCTGACAACATCAATTCCACAATTATTAAAACTTTGCCCAATGGCAGAAGAATCACCGTAGGTGACGTAGCAGAAGTCTATCAAGGCACAGGGCCCAATATGGTTAATCGTGAAAATCTCCAGAGACGAATAGTAATTTCGGCCAACAGTCATGACCGAGACTTAGGAAGTCTCGTTAAAGAAATTCAAAGAGAGATAGGCAAAAACGTCAAAATTCCGGAGGGATACTTTATTGAGTATGGCGGACAATTTGAAAGTCAGCAAAAAGCCACCAAGCTCATTATCCTTTTAGGCATTATCTCCCTTTTGGGAGTCTTCTTTGTCTTATTCGTTCACTTCAAATCAGTGGGACTTACTTTGCAGATCATGCTCAACGTCCCGTTGGCCTTAATTGGAAGTGTGGTTGCCATCTATATCACTGAGCGGGAACTTTCAGTTGCCACAATGATCGCCTTTATTACTTTGTGCGGTATTGCGACCCGAAATGGAATTATGATGATTAGTCACTACATCCATCTTGTAAAAGAAGAAGGTGAAACGTTTTCCGAACACATGATTATTCGTGGTTCTCTGGAAAGACTCGTTCCAGTTTTAATGACTGCCCTGTCTGCTATTCTTGCTCTGTCTCCTCTCCTTTTTGCCAAGGGAGAACCAGGTAAAGAGATTCTCTACCCTGTGGCCGTCGTTATTATCGGTGGCCTTCTCTCGTCAACACTCCTTGATGTCTTTGTCACCCCGGCCGTATTTTTCAAATTCGGTAGAAAATCAATCGAAAAAATCATCCATTCATCCAAAGATGAAAACTACAAACTAACAGGAGAAGAAAAATGAAAAAAATCCTTGTACTAACTCTTGCCTTGGCGATCAATTCTTTTGCTCATGACGAAGGTCATGGCCCAAAATTAACAGATGCTCCAAAGCAAGGTGGAGTTGTGACTTCAGTTGTTCTCGCAAAGGATGCAAAGTTAGGAACTAAAGCTGAGCTTCATCACAAAGCTGAGCTCGTTCGCTCAGCTGATGGCACCGTGAGAGTTTACTTTTATGACAAGGCGATGAATCCACTAAAGGCCGGTACATTTTCACCTGCAGGAAAAGCAATCCTTATCACTTCTAAGAAAGGAAAAGTAACGACTCAGAACTTTGAATTAAAATTTGGTGAAGACCACTTCGAAGGTAAATCACCAAGGCCCTCGAGAAAGCCTTACAACATCGATGTTAAGGTGATGGAAGGCGAAAAAGAATTGTTAGCTGCTTTTGATAATTTAGATTAAATAAATTTTTTGACCAGGATGACCCTTATGGTTTTTACTACTTTTGTTGCTTTGCTGATTTCGGCCCAAGTGACGGCAGGGACTGACAATCTCCTTTTTGATCAAGTTCATAAAAAGAACCTATCCGTCCATAGCTTCGATAAAGCAAAAGAGGCTGAAGAGGCAAAAAAGGGTCATCTTGGTCGATCTTTCTACCCAACTTTGTCTCTAGAGTTGGGTCAGGAAAGCTTTCAAACTGGCGCTTATCGATCAAAGGCTGAGCCTTATGGAATGCTGGAGGCGCGTTTTAATCTCTTTCGAGGTGGAAAAGATAAGCTTGAATCAAAAACCAGAGATATTTATGCTCAAATTGCAGAACACAATCGTGACCTCGCAGTAAGAACTGAAATCAACAAAATCAGAAAACTCCAGTTTCAGATTATGTATAACAACGAACTTATTTCTATTCTTGAAAATGAATTCGAAGTAAATAAGCGTATTAAGGCCCAGGCATTACAAAGGGCAAAAAGTGGAGTTACGACAAGGACTGACACCCTCGAATTTACAATTCATGAATCTGAAATTGTAGAATCAATTGAGAGTCTGCAACACGAAAATGAAATCTTAAAGATTGGCCTCAGGCCGCTTCTGGGATTAAGTATGGAAGAAGAAATTAATTTTTCTATGAAGCTTCAGCATCAACACGATGATGATCTCATAAGCAAAGGATATTCATTCAACAAACACCCTGAGGTGGCCACTTTAGATGCAGAATTTGAGGGACTGTCTAATCAGCAAAAGACTAGTCAGCTTTGGTGGACTCCAGGTCTTGATTTATACGGAGGACACTATCTGTATACGCTAAGGGAACGTGACTACCTTGCCATCAGAGAAAGAGACGACAGAGTTGTTGGACTTCGTTTAACAATGGAGCTATTTGATGGTCGCAAAGGAAATACTCAGGCGACCGCAGCAAAATATCAAGCTGAGTCTAAACGTATTTTAGCCAGATATACAGAAAAACAAACTGAAGCGAAGTTTCTCATGCTCAAAGAAGATTTAAAACATACTCACGAAGTGATGCACTATGTGCTTGATCGAATCAAAAAGAGTCAGGACTACCTAAACCTGACACTTAAAGAATACGATCGTGGAGTTAAAAACTCATTAGACGCCCTCACGGCGATGCAGAGATATTACAGGTATGAGAAACAGTATCTTGAGAAAAAGAAAGAGTACCAGGTAATTAAGGCCGATATCCTTTCAATTCTAGGAGAATAATCGTGTACTTCACAATAAAGGTGCTCATTTCTGCTTTGGTTATTGCGACGGTAACCAAGCTATCAGAAAAAACTCCAGTTGGAGGGGCACTTTTAAAGTCATTACCGCTTACATCCCTTCTCGTATTTTTCATCATGAAATATGAAGGAAGAACCAATAAGGAAATAAGTCTCATGTCCTGGGATATCCTCTACATGGTCATCCCCTCACTTATTTTGTTTGTAATCTTCCCAATACTTTTGGATCGTGGCTGGAGCTTTACTGGATCACTTGTCATGAGCACTGTCATTATGAGTGTAGGATATTTGATTACTTTCAAAATAATAACTTAAAGATTTCACCTAACCCGTAAAACACACTCGATATCCGACTCAACAATTCCGATTAAAAAATATCACCAGAGACTAAGAAGTACATATGCATCAGGGATATGAGCAGAAAATAAGTAAATAAAAAAAGGCAGACTTTGGCAATGTTCTCGATCAACAATAATTCAAAACAGTCTCATTTGTGATATTTGGTCGAAAAGAATCGGAATAATTATATTTATAAGTCGTGTTTTTTTGATTCTCCAGTACCAAAGCTCAATGATTAAAGATAAAAAAATTTAAGGAGACCACATGATTACCTCACTTTATTCCGGCATCCTTGGACTTCTTTTTTTCAAAATATCAATTGATACAATCCAGGCACGAGGCAAAGAAAAGGTTTCTCTCGGTGTTGGTGAAAAGAATCAAATAATGCACATTGTTCAGCACATCTCAGCGCTTGCTTTTACATTTGGTAGGATGTTGCATTATCTCTCGATGAAGAATAAAGAAGTAACATTTAAGAAGAGAAAACTTGGGATGCAGCTAACGTTATTTCCCTTAATTGCCTTTTCATGCATCAATATCGGAATTTTTTTAAGTCATGCTCTCATTAAATGAGAAAGTGAAATTGCGGAAAGTTACGACAAGAAAGAATATGCGGTATGAATCAAAGAAAAAAAATTATAAAACCGGATTTAATCAGTAAATAAAGTAGCGGATAATTTATATTTTCACGACCAAGGTCATCCCATACCAAATCAAAAATTTTTGTCGACCAGTGCCTTGCCCAGACTAATTAAAAAACATTAAAATCCTTATAACTTGATAGTTCTAAGGAATAATAATGACAGATCCATCATCAAACAGATTGGAAAAAAATATTTCGAAAATTATGGAAGCTTGGTCTGAAAGGACCAACATTGAAGTTAAGGCCGCCCATCATCTAAATCTCTTGGCCTTAGAGGATTCCCTTCCGGAATATCTAAAGTCGTTATCAGATGCACTTTCAAAGACAATTGACCGCACAAGTAAAAGAATAGCTGATGATAAAATATATAGCACCCTTATTGGCCAGAAACATGGCAAGGACCGTGCTGGTAGCAAACACTATACGATAGAACAGCTCATCCATGAATATCACATCCTTAGGCAAGTCATATGCAAGGAACTGGAAAAAGAAGCTCCATTAACAATATTAGAACGTGAGGTAATAGTTGGCTCAATTGAACAAGCGGTGAATGACGCTGCCTCAGAATACAGCCATATCATGAAAAATTATCAAGAGCTAATAACAAATACTCTCGCGCATGATTTGCGAACCCCTATAAGTGCTGCCAAGGTCGCAGCTCAATTAATTATGCGTCGGCCTGACGATAAGGAATTCCATATAGAAAAAGCATTGCAGGTCTCACTAATTATGGATCGTATAGATAGAATGATAAGTGACCTTCTAGATGTAAGCAGAATCCAAGCTGGCGAAGAAGTCTCCCATGAATTTAAAGCGTGTAACCTGGATAAGATCGTTAGAGTGATAGCCGAAGAATTCAATTTAGCTCATGAAGGCAAAGTCGTCGTGCAATCCTCTGGTGAATGTATTGGATCTTGGTATGAGGACGGTCTCATACGAATAATTGAAAATCTGATAAGCAATGCTGTTAAGTATGGTCTGCAGAATTCCCCTGTTACTATTTTTGTCTCTCAAGACAAGCATTTCGCAAATGTTAACGTTCACAACGAGGGCAACCCAATCCCGGATGAAGAGAAAAAAGTATTGTTTCAGCAGTACAAACGATCAAAAAATACTAAAGCAAAAGTTGGCTGGGGCCTAGGACTAACTGTCGTGCAAAGCATGGTAGAAGCTCATGGAGGCACTATTGAAGTTCAAAGTGATGCCCAGAATGGTACATCTTTTGTCTTCAAGCTTCCGAAAACTTCCAAAGGTACTAGAGATGCTGAAATTAATCGCAAATGAGAAATGATAAAAATCAATGGTGATTGAAATAGCATTTAATTTTTATTAATAAGCAAGTCCGTCAGGCGATCATGATTGCTGGCGGACTTGCTGAGTTTAAATTTGACTTAGGGATGAGACGAAATATCTTTAATCGAATTTTTTGCCTTATCAGTCGTTTCAGAAAACTTTGATATTATGCTGTGAAGCTTGTCTTGAATCTCTTCTTTATTACTCCCATAACGTTGCTGAATAATACCAACAATTGACTCCAGTTTGCCTGTCGTTTTATCAAGTTCGTTATCGGTCACTTTTCCCCAAAGTGTTTTGATCTCGCCCTTAATTTCTTTCCATTTACCCTTAATTATGTCCTCATTCATCAAATACTCCTTGTTAATCATCATTGCCATTTATCCCTGCATAACTCATGCCGTATGGGGTGGCATATTAGTTGCACTTGTAAGAGAGTTGAATAATGCATTAAAAGGATTATGTATGTTGAGAGCGGCGATTATATTTTTTGTTTTTGGTTTAATAAGTATTCTTCTTGAGGCCAATGGTATCGCAGGATTGTCGATTGAAGTTGGTAAAATGCTTTTGGTGGTTTTTGTGGTTCTTGCCTTTATTAGTTTTCTCGTCAGTATTTTTACCGGAAAAAATCAGAACCTTTCATAAAGGACAATCTTATGAAATTTACTTTATGTATCCTTATTCTTTTCGCTTTACCCCTCATACTGATTGCTGCAGATGAAACAGTGAAAGAAAACGTTTAAGAGAGTATCAAGGATTCTAAGAGAGCGGCAAAACAGGCCAATCGCGAACTCGAAGAAAAAACATGTGAATTAATAAATGGTAAAATGGTTTGTGCTCTAAAAAAAATAAAACACTCCGCTAAAAAAAGTTTAGATAAGGTTCAAGACGCTGGAGATTAAACAAAGGAGTTTATTTTGAAGAAGTTTTATTTAATATCCACTTTTGTCTTCTTTACGATTGGTTTTGTTCACGCTGAAAGGACGGGAGGAGTTTTTCTTGAACCAATGGTTACCTTTGAAAAAGGAACTGGCGATATTCATTTTCCTGATCCTATTAATAACTCGAGCACTAATATTGACGGTTTCGGGGTTGGTGCTCGTTTGGGTTTTCATATTTTTGAGACTTTCTTTTTAGGACTCGATGGAAGATATGCAATGCCGCAGTTTAAAGATTCAAGTCTTGGTCAAGAGATTAGAGCGAAGGCGTGGAACTACGGGCCAGTTGTGGGGCTTCAAATGCCTACAGCACTTGCCCTACGCGTTTGGGCCGGTTATATTTTTGATGGGCGGTTGGATCCGGACAAAGATAAAAATGTGGATGAGGAGTTTTCGGACTCCCATGGTTATCGTCTGGGCGCAGGTATTAAATTAGGATTCGTAAGTCTTAACTTAGAATTCCAGGATTTAAAATATGACACTACGGACATTAATGAGGTAGGAATTTTTAGTCCTGGATATTCAAGTCGTAATATCCATTTAAATACTTCAGCTTGGATTTTGAGTGCTAGTTTTCCATTTTCAATGTAGTGGTTTAATGAAGGATAGGCGAATTTAGCTACATGTCGTACACTTCTCCAATGAGATGCGACTTTTTCAAGAAGAAGACGCTCCGAAAGTAAACTTCGTCGAGTATCAGGCGACGTTTAACATTCTTAAGAATCAAGGTTATTATCTAGAGCATAATTAAAGACACGGAGATAAAAATCTCTCCGTGAAAATGGTCACCATGATGTTCACTGCGTTTCTAGTGGATCAGATCAAACAGGCAACTTGTCAGAGCTTTAGAAAAGCGTTTGCAACCCCACAAGAGCGTCCCAGTAGCTTCTGGGAACGAATCCTAGTCATCTTCAAAAGCTGGATCAGTTCTTGGGATGACAAATTCACCATCATCAGCGAAAAACCGAATGGCACGCCTTAACTCATCCTGAAAAAGCACATTCTTTCGGATGGACCCAGATAACAAGTGTGATTTTTTTTAGAGTCCGTTTTCCATAGGAAGGCATAAGCATCTATTATCCCGAAGTTCGGTATTTCAAACGCTGTCAAAAAATTAAACACGGCCGGAAATTTCTGGCAAAAAAAAGATAAAAATATTTTCATGCTAATATTAGTAAGTATGAAAAAACTTATCCCCATTTTCTGTATCTATCTATCGATGATTTGGATGTACTCTGCGAAAGCAGACTATTCTGTGCTCATTCATCCGGAATCACATACTAACGATCTTCAAAGAGATGTATTTACTCGTTCACTCGAGGAGTTTAAAAATGCTGGTTACCGTTATCTTGCAATGGAAATGTTTAAAGATAATAGACAAAAAGAACTCGATCTCTATTTTGAATCTCCAGCGGGAAATATTTCCATCATCGAAAATCTTTTAAAAACTGAATGGGCCTACAATACAGATTCTTACTTACAAATGGTGAATCAAGCCGTCCATTTAGGTTTTAAAATCATTGCCTTGGATATGCCTAAAAAAGATGTACCCAAAGAAGATTTACCCCTACCGGTCCCACCAAAGTTATCAAATAATATGAAGGCCAGAAATAAGCGTATGGCATTTAATATTTTTGAAGTTATTAAAAATGATTCAAATGCAAAGATTTTAGTCTTAGTTGGAGCATACCATGCCGAGTCCAATGGAATTCCAAAAGTCTTAATTGAGGATTATGGCATTCATTCTGTTCTTAACTCCCAATTGAACTAGAATCTGATGATAAGACTATTTCCACTCTTGCCAGGGAGCATGATATTAATCCCGTGACTATTCACAAATGGAAGAGAGAAATGTCTAAAGAGACCAAAAAAGATTAAATTCATGTTAATGAAATTCTTCAAGAACTTGAAAAGCTCAAAGAAGAAAATGGCCATCACCAATGGAATTTCAGAAGCTTTTGTAGGGATTTCAAAGAGAGATTACGTTTAAACCAATGATTAACAGCAAGAGGCACCACATTCTGGGCCAGGAATGAGGCCTAGTAGAGTTTAAAAAACACATTAACCAAGGTGCCTAATCAATCGGAGACCAAAGCACCTTCAAAAATCACTGAATGGTTTTTGGAAAAGGTTGAACGCCTCTCATTTGAAGAATATCAAATATCAGGAAGAGGAAAAGCTGTCCGAGTTTAAAATGAATTGGAATCATCCATACCGGACATAGATCGCAGACCTGCAAAATCATCAACGGTCCAGAACAAAAAAAAATAAGAAGTTAGGGATTCTTCCGTTTAAGAACTTCTCGTAAGAACTTATACGTCTCAAGCTGCCTGGCCTCTACGCCTGAGGGATGATCATAAGGTATGGTATTTTTCATAAGAGTGTTTTGAAGGTCCTCTGGTGAAAGTGTAGGATCCATTCCTAAGGCCAGAGCTAAAGTTCCCGTAGTGTAGGCTGCACTAAAAGAAGTGCCTTTTTTACTTTCCACTCCTCCGCCTGGGACTGAACTAATGTATTTAGATTCGGCGGTCTTGGCATCGCGGTCGTTACCCTCTGTGATGTGGAAATCCACTCGGCCACCTATGTTCGTCTTTTTTAATCAGATCCAATCACGAAAACATTTTTTTGATCCATGCTTGGATTGGGATAATGGACCGTTGTGCGAAGGTCTTTCCCTTCGTTGCCTGCCGAAAGAATGACAGAAACGCCGTGTTCATTGGCGTAGTCAAAAGCCTTGAGCATGAGTTCGGGTTTCATGGAAAAGCAAGCACCAAGACTTATGTTAATAATTTTTGCATTGTGGTCCACAGAGTACCTTACACCCTCGGCCACTTGCTCTTCAAGGGCAGCTTCGTCAGCGGTATTACTCACCTTAATGACGATCAGTCTAGCGTTCTCTGCGATTCCGTTGAAGCCCTTAACAGCATTTCTTTGACCAGCAATAATACCGGCAAGGAATATTCCATGCTCAGAAATATTTATTCCGTTGGAATTGTCCCCAGGGGTTATGTCGGGATTTGTTTTAAGAGGATCAAGTGATTTGTAGGGGTCGTAGTTAATATTGTACTGGTATTTGAGTTGTCGAGAAAATCTTGTAGCCTTATTTTTAAGGTCAGCGATTTTTTTACAATCCGACGCGGTCGGGTCTTTTTCACAGGCAGTGATAGCTGAATTAAGGCTGTTTTCTGCCTTGGTTAGCTTCGTATTTGTCTCATCGATCTCGGCTTGAAGGTCGGCCAACATCTTTTGCAGCTCTTTTTCTTGATCCGCCGTCCTTGGGTTTGGATTATATTCGCGGAGGGCCCCAATGTTTTGGACGATCGATCCAGAACCCTGGAAATCGCGAGAAGCGATAAAGCTAATACCGCCTTGGACTTTACCTTTTAGAGCAGGATGCTCTTTGTCCACCCCTGAATCAATGATGGCTGTAATGGATAAAAGGCCTATAGTTGACGTGTTTACTACCATTGTCTCGAGTTTCGCC
>CAXNNO010000032.1:0-11943 GCA_964203555.1 Bacteriovoracales bacterium | reverse complement strand
TTAAAAAAGAAGGGTCAGGTTCTCAATCCAAAAACTCCCACCATCCTTTACGGATATGGTGGGTTTCGCGCAAACATCACTCCCATGTTCAACATGTACGAATGCCTTCCCTGGCTCGAGGATGGTGGAGTTTTTGCCGTCGTCACCCTTCCAGGCTCCATGGACTACGGATCATCTTGGTATCATGTGGCGATTAATGCCGGCAGAATCCACAGCTTCGATTCCTTTGCCCTGGCCGCCAAGGAACTCTTTAATCGTGGATGGACCTCTCCAGAGCACATCGGAATGATGGGTGCCAGTAACGGTGGGACGCTGGTTGCAGGAACTCTTCAGAGGCATTCAAATCTCTTTAAGGCAGCGGTTCCCATAGTCGGAGTGATGGACTTGATAAACTTTTCTCTTTTCACGGCCGGAAAATACTGGACGGGAGATTATGGTAATCCATTTATTGAAAACGAATTCCATGGCATTTTCCCTCTTTCCCCGTACCACAACCTTGAAAAACGCTCCTACCCGGCAACGATGGTTATGACTGCGGAATTTGATGACAGAGTCGTTCCGATGCATAGTTATAAATATCTTGCCCGCCTGCAGGAATTTAACACCAGCGAGGCACCTATTCTTCTGTATAACAAAGAATGGGGGGGCCACGCTCGTGCTAGTGGGCCTTCAAAAGAGAGCTCGAGGTATGTCTCGGCCTTTTACACCTTCTTTGCTCAACAATTAGGCCTTTAATAACTCCGGCCTCGGGTTTTCAAATAATCGCGAGGCCGTTTCTCACAATAAACCTTTGATTGAAGATTCCTCCTAAAATATTTTCACTCTTATCCGATGAGTGAAGTATGGAAAAAAATCAAAAAGAATTCATCAATGTCGACGCCACTAAATCCGAGAGGGTTGGACTATCGGGAGGCCTTGAAACCTTCATCAGAAAGTTCAGGACTGTGGGCTTTGTGATGACGCTGATGCCTCTGGGCCTTCTCTACATCTTTTGCATAGGTGTCTCACTCATACCTGGAATAACACTTTTGGAAGTCGTCAACACTTCGAGCCAGGATCATCACTTCATTATCCGTAGTGCATTTCTGGGATTCTCAGTTGCAGCGACTTATTTAAGTTACGGGTTTACTCTTATCTTTGTTGTTCCTCTGGTTAATAAACTCCTGCCTCTTAAGGTCAGACCACTTCGCGCCTCGTGGTTTTCATTGAGTGTTATTCCCTGGTACTACCACAATGCTCTGACTTATCTCGTTCGCTACACATTCCTTGAATTCATCACACCGACGCCACTTAATAAACTCTTCTATCAAATGATGGGAATGAAAGTTGGTAAAGGCACCATGATAAATACCACCAACATTTCTGATCCCTGTTTAATTGAACTTGGAGATTATGTGACGATTGGAGGATCAGTTTCGCTTGTGGCCCATTATGGTCAGAAGGGAATGCTCGTCATCGATAAACTTATTATCCATGACAGGGCCACCATTGGACTCAAGGCGAGTGTTTTTGGGGATGTGATTATTGGCAAAGGGGCACTAGTTAAGGCCCATGAAGTTGTTATGCCGAAATCCAGAGTCCCGGGAGTAGAGGAAACTGATTCAAAGGCCGCCTAACTTCAACTTTCAATGTGAAGTGATTTAGTGGTTTTTGCTCCAAGCTCTTTAAGAGTTTCCATTCTTGAAGCTAAGCTACCCTTGCCGGTCAACATTCTTGAACGGAGATCATCAAATGAATCCCCAACTTTTCTGATTTGACCCTGCATATGATCAATCTCATCGGCGACTCCAACAAATTTATCATAAAGAAGACCCGCTTGCCTTGCGATCTCAATGGCATTCTTGGTTTGTCTCTCCTGCTTCCAAAGACTCGCCACCGTTCTCAGAGTTGCAAGTAAAGTGGATGGCCCCACGAGCATGATATTTTTGTCCCAGGCATAAGAGAAGAGCTCCCGATCTTTTTGCATCGCCAGCATAAAGGCACCTTCAATTGGAATAAAGAGCATCACGTAATCCGGGCTTTGAATTTTATCGAGGCGCTGATAGTTTTTTGAGCTTAAATTTTTAATATGAGCATAAATGGAATCAAGGAAGTGGAATAAATCTTCCTCCTCCCGATCGTTGGTGTATTTCTCATAGGCAATAAGACTGACCTTTGAATCCACAATCAGGTGTTTATTTTCAGGAAGAACAATGATGACATCAGGCTGCTGGGTCCTTCCCTCTTCATCCTTGAGTCCCATATCCCTGGCCTGGAGAATAAATTCCTCACCAGCGCGAAGGCCCGAGGCCTCAAGGAGTTTTTGAAGAATCATCTCGCCCCAATTCCCCTGGATCTTCACATCTCCTTTTAAGGCCCTCGTGAGATTTTCAGTTTCCGAAGTCATCTTCTGTCCGGTCAGAACAATCCTCTCTATTTCTGCGTGAAGCTTCAAACGATCTTTGGTATCAGTCAGATGCAATTCTTCCACTTTTTTCTGAAAATCAGACATTTTTTCTCTAAAGGGATTAAGAATCAACTCCATTCCAGAAAGAGAATCCTCACGAAAACGTTTGGATTTTTCTTCAAATATTTCCTGAGTCAGATTTTTTAACTCAAACCGGAGCTTCTCCTGCGATTCCACGTGAGATCTTTCTTGAATTTGGAGCTTTTCCTTTACAATAGCGTGATCGAGAAGAAATTTTTGAATCCGTAAATGATAAATAACAAGACCGACAATAATGCCTGCCAGACCCGAAATAAGTGCTATTTCCATAAATTGCTCCTAGTGAGTTTATTATTTCTTGGATTTCATTCATATACAAGGAGACAGTGCCTATAGGACCAGATTTGAATTATGACCTGACATCCATTAAAATATAAAGATGTCGAAAAAAAACTCCCAGGCCTTAACCGTAAACTATAACCCAGAGCTTGCAAAAAAGTTTCATGAGGCTTCTCAAAAAAAAAATGGCATTCAGGATTTTATCCAGGAGTTTCTTGTTCAATTTCTATCCGAGGATACAAAGACCGCCTACATAAAGGATCTTAGATTTTTTTTTGAATTTCTTCGGTCCGGTAACGTCACCATCACTCATCCACAGGAAATTCAAAGTTATCATTTTCAACTTTATAGAGACCATCTTCTGGAGCGTGGATTATCTTCAGCAACAATTAATCGGCGTCTTGTTTGTATCAGGTCTTTCATGAAGTGGGCGATAGCCGTTAAATTAATGGACCATAATCCTCTGGATACGGTTAAATTACCCAAGGTCCAGACTGAATCCCCCACTGTGGCCTTTGATGATGAAGAAGTGACACTGATGATTGGTTCCCCCGATACTTCGACTCATAAAGGGCGCACGCACAGGCTCATCATGGTCCTGTTATTTCACATGGGTCTACGCAGATCAGAGCTCACCCAGATTAAAATTCATCAATTCTTTGAAGACCGAGGACACATTGTTCTGAGGATTCACGGCAAGGGAGATAAGGTAAGGCTCATCCCTATCAATAAACACGTCCATGAGGAGATTCAATACTATCTGGCCGCCTTAGAGTCCCATGGGGTCGGGTTGTCCCCTGAGGATTATCTTTTGCAAACTGAACTTAAATCTAAAAACGACCGTCCGATGGATGGTTCAACTATTTTCAGAGTCATTGAGAGGTATGCAAGGAAAGAAGGCATCACAAAATCCGTCTCGCCTCACTCTTGCAGGGCAACAGTTATCTCGCACTTGCTCGACACTCAGAACACCGCCATAAGGGATGTGGCGACATTTGCGGGACACGCCAATATAACGACCACCGAGCGTTACGATAAAAGAAGAAAAAACCTGGATAAAAGTGCTGCTTATCAGGTGGATTTCAGCAAAAAAGAGACTTGAATTTAAGCAATATTTTTTTCCTGCACAGGTCTGTAGTAATCCAGTACGAGATCCTTCGTGTGGGCGACGAATTCCTTAATCAGATTAATATTTTCAGGTTCAGAGGAAACCATGTCATCGTAGTGAATGAATAAAAATATTTTCTTATTTTTAGAAAAATCAAATGAAGACTGTACTGAGAATTTATTAACCTTACAAATGACGGAATCTTCTTTTTTTGATGAATAGAGAAGATTGAAGGCAAATTGGGATAGATAAGACTTAAGCTCCCCCAAAGACTTATGGCGGCCATCAGCTAGCATTTTGGAATTAATAAGTATCCTGACATCTTCCATTGCCATGACTTTTTTCAGATACAGTTCTGATTCAATTGAAACAAGCATCCCATTCATCGTGAGTTGCTCTAATGCAATTAATTCAGCGTCTGCATAATGCTCTCCATACTCAAGGAGGATCTTACTCTTAAGACGAATTCTATAATCTCTTCGGGGTAATTTTTCCTGAATAAGGAAAACCAGAATAAAATCACGGTACGTTGAATTATTAAAACATTCGGCCACGGACATATTCTTAAAGGGCCCGGTGCCAGAGATGAAAGAAATATCCAAAGGACAAAACGGATCAATTGTTCCCAGTAACTGGGATTGATTCAGAATATAACTTTCATAAAGCTTATACATCGAAGTCTGATGGATTTTATTTTCTGTTTTTATCCAAACTGGAATGAAGTCGAGACGCAGAAGTGCTTTTTCTCTCAGATGAAAATCTTTCATCATTTCAGAATCGTTTTGCAGATGCGCCTTAATCATGTCACACGTTTCAAAGAAATCGGCCCAATGGAAAACCATATTGCCGTTATCACATAGTATAAAATCCTCTCCCAGCATTTTCGTAAGTGCCGTGTTCATAACAAATGAGGGAGAAAGAAATCGGGAAATATTCTCAAGGGCCATATGATCCTTTTAGAGTGAATAAGATTCATCCTGAATCAGGAACCTTACTTTACAATAGGTCGGAGTTTTCAGGTGATTTAATTAGGGTTTTTATCCTAGACTTCGAACAATCGTTACAAATGATTGATTTTCCTTTCTGAAGTTTGCGAAGGAAAAATAACTAAATATTAGTGAGATACCAAATGGAATAACTAAACTAATAACTATGTGACTGAAATTTAAGTGAATGGGAATTTCTCTTTCCACGAACACATCAGGCATCAAATCGTGACCAAAAATCTCAATTAAACGCAGAGTAAAATGGCCAAATATTCCACCGACACAAACAGTTAATGCAGAAAGCGTGAGAGTAAACCTGAAACACAAACTAAGAAGTACTTTCTGAGACATCCCCAGTATCCAAAAACTCATCAGATCACGTCTGATTTTGGAATAGAAGATCAGAAGACCTGAGGTTATGGCTATCGCCACAAGAAGACTCATGCTGATGAATAAAAAGAGCATAACCCGTGTTTCAAGATTAAGAGACCACACCAGGGCCTCATTCATTTTTTCCCAGCTTAATAGTCTTTTAGGAACCTGAGTCTGGATGGATTGAATTTTTAAGAGCACCTTGCTGGAAACTTCTCCAAAAAGTCTTATTTGGTTGATTCCCTTTCTTCTCAAAAGGTTTTGCACCACTCCCTCCCGAACCCAAACCTCGAAATCATCAACCTCAGATAATTCGGTGTAAAGATAATCTGAAAGATTTTCAGACACAAATCTGGGAACCTCACCCATAAGGGAGTCTGTTATTCCCGGAGCAATAAGTTGAACGTCATCAAGAAACTTTAGTTTAATTTTAGAGGCAAGTTCACTACCCATGACAAGACCATTGAAATCCTTATCTACCAGGAATCCCGGTCTCTCATCATCAAGATCAACCCCATGAAGCTTGGCCGGTGAAACAAAGTTTTTATGTTTCAGCATAATCTCAACTTCCAACTCGGAATAGAAAGGAATGGACTCTTTTCTAAGGATTTCTTTTATTTCAATCAGAGATTCTGAAGTGATGTCTTCAAATATAATTAAATGTGACCCATGAATATTTTTGGATCGTGCGATGAGGCCCCTCTGCAGTCCTCCCATAATTCCTTGGATAACGATGAGACTAAAGGCCGAAAGAAAAAGACCAGTCACGGCTATAAATAACAGCCGCTGGCGGGTCTTTGCCTTCAAGATATAGGAAAAAAAATATTTAAAAAAAGGCCAGCTCCTCACAAATCGTAGAACTTTTTCTTGTCAAGAATCATCATCGATAAAAAAGGGGCCATTTGATAACGATCCTGGCTCACTTCTTTTGAAAAGTTATTAAGCCTTTCTGCAATTTGCTCGAGACCTTCCTGGTCTGCCCATCGACAAAGTCCCCCTCTGAACGGGGGAAAACCGGTTCCATAGATCATACCGATATCAACTGTGGATGCTTTCTCAACGATTCGATCAGAAAAAATATAGGCGGCCTCATTGACCATGGGTAAAAAAAGACGCATTTGAATTTCCATTTCATTTTTGCGATTTTTTTTCCCACCCAAAATTTTTAATATTTCCGGATTCTGTCCGGTAACCTTTCCCTTTTCGTCGTAGAGATAAAAACCCTTACGGTTTTTCTTACCAAGAAGTTTCGACTCATACAATCTGGACGACAGAGAACTTGGAACTGCTCTTTGTCCGAGCCCCTCGTGCATAATCTTTCCTACTTTAACACAGACATCCAGCCCTATTTCATCCATCAATCGGCATGGCCCCATCGGCATTCCAAAATTGAGGGCCGCTTCGTCAATCGCCTCCATCGGAACACCTTCTTCAAGTAAGTATGCGGCTTCGTTCAAGTAGGGGGCAAGTATTCTGTTAACAAGGAAACCTGGGCCATCTTTAACAACGATAGGAGTTTTTTTAACATCCAGAACCCATTTAATGAGTCCATCGATCGTTTCTTTCGAGGCCCTTTCGTGAGTGATAATTTCAACAAGCGGCATCTTATTCACGGGATTAAAAAAGTGAAGGCCTGCAAACCTCGACGGATTTTTCAGGGCCTTACTCATTTCTTCAACCGAAAGCGAAGATGTATTAGATGTCAAAAGGCAATCAGAGCGCACGTAACCCTCTACTTCCGAAAATACTTTCTTTTTTATCTCCATATTCTCAACAACCGCCTCAATCACTAAATCCACAGAGCGAAAACCCTCAAAGTTGAGGGTTGGCTCTATAGAGCGCATTTTGCGGTTAAATTCATCCTCACTCATCTTTTTTTTCTTAACGTCTCCGGAGAAGTTTTGCGAGGCCTGCTTGAGACCTAGTTCAAGGGCCTCAGGGGTGAGATCTTTCATAATCGGGGTCTGATTGTTCTGGGCAAGTAACCAGGCAATTCCCCCTCCCATCACGCCGGCACCAAGCACAGCTCCTCGCCTGACCTGTAGGAGTTGTTCTTTATTTTCTAATTTCTTAGAATTATCAGTCAGAAAAAATATATGCTGAAGATTCTTTGACTGAATACTTTGGGAAAGCTCAGCAAATGCCTCGGCCTCCATAGCGAGATAATCCGTACGACTTTTGCCTGCACCATTTTCAAGCACCTCCAAAATTTTAAGAGGTGACGGATAAAAACCTTTGGATGTTTCAAGGACTTTTTCACGCGCTTTCTGGAAGATAATTTTTCGCGTTAAAAAATTATTCATCGCTGCGGCCTGAACTTCTTCTGTCATTGTTTTCTTTCTTCCTGTTTTTTTCTCCAGAAGATAAGTCTTGGCCAACTCCTTCATCCTCTCTGTCGGTAACATTGCATCAGCAAGTCCCATCTTGAGTGCGTTTTTCCCCCTGATCTGACGCCCAGTGAGGATCATATCCAAGGCCGTCGGAAGACCCACTTTCCTTGGAAGGCGGTAAGTTCCGCCAAATCCTGGTAGCACTCCCAGCATCACTTCCGGCAACCCGAGAGAGGTTTTTGAATTATCTGAAATAAATATTTTTTTACACGCAAGTGCCAGCTCAAGACCTCCGCCAAGACAAACTCCATCAACCAGAGCGACAGTTGGCATTTTGAGATCATCAAGTGTGTTGAAAATAAAATGAGCTTCATCCAGTGAGCGAAGTGCCTCTGCTTCGGTTTTAAGTGAGTTAATAACTGAAACATCAACTCCCGCAAGAAAGACTCCTGGCCTGTGCGAAAAGAAGACCAGACCTTTCACTGCTTTTCTCTTGTCCAGTTCGGCCACTTCCAAAATCGCCTGCCGTAGCTCCTCAAGGGTCTCTCTGGTAAAAGTAGTCATGGACTTCTTTTCATATTTTCCAAAGCCAATCCAAAATAAATCATCACTTGTCTCGACCGTCAGATTCCGATAACTCATATTATCTCCAGATTACAATTTTAGATTTTCTACAATAACCGCCCCACCCTGACCGCCACCGATGCAAAGACTTGCCAGACCATACTTTTTCTTCTGGCGCTTAAGCTCGTGAGCAAGTGTCACCACGAGGCGAGAGCCGGTTGATCCGACTGGATGCCCCAGAGCAATCCCGCCACCATTGATATTTAATTTATCTAATGGAATTTCTCCAATCACTTCATCTATTCCCCATCGAGAGGAGAGAGACTTATCTTTCATGACCTTGATGCAGCCGAGAACTTGTGCGGAAAAGGCCTCGTTTAATTCAAATAAATCGATTTGTGACAGATTCATTCCAGTTCGCTTTAAAACACCATGTGTGGCAAGAACCGGACCAAGCCCCATTCTCTCGGGCTCAAGGCCATGGAAGTGATAATCGATTAAGCGGGCCATTGGATCAAGATTATATTTTTTGACAGCTTCTTCTGAGGCAAGAAGCCACATTGATCCACCATCAGTTATGGGGCAAGCGTTACCGACAGTGACTGTTCCGGTTTCTCTTTCAAAATAAGGTTTGAGTTTTCCAAGACCTTCAACAGTGGAATTGGCGCGAAATCCAAGATCATCTGCGATCATCTTATCAAGTTTTGATCCAGCAGTAATAGGAAGAATCTCTTCCCGGAATTTTCCTTCTTTCGTGGCAAGGGCAGCTTTATGGTGAGAACGGTTGGCAAACTCATCCTGCTCAAGGCGAGAAATGCCAAGTTCGCGTGCAAGAGTTTCGGCAGTCTGGCCCATGTTCCGGCCGCAGAATGGATCTGTCAGGCCCTGCTCGATGGCAATGACCGGTGCGAGAAAATTTGGTCTAAAAGTTGAGAACACTTTTAGCTTCTGGGTCGTGGTTCTGGCCTTCATGAGTTCCACAAAAAAGGCAGTCATCTCTTTATTAAACATAAGAGGCATCTGAGACATACTCTCCACACCGCCGGCGAAGATAAGATTATTTCTTCCTGATGAAATTTTATCATAGGCCTGGGAGAGTGCTTCCATTCCTGAGGCACAATTCCGGTGAACGGAGTATCCCGATGTTTTTTTATGAAGGCCCGCCTCGAGTGCAATCACTCGGCCTACATTAGGATATTTCGCAGGAGTTCCGGTGTTCCCTACAATGACTTCATCAATCTGATCAATCGGAAGACCGTATTTGTCCACAAGGTGTCGAATGAGATAGTGGCCCAGAAATGGAGCGGCGATGTCTTTTAATTCCGCTCCCGCCTTGACCTGAGGAGTACGTTTACCATCAACAAGATAGACTGGCTTCATTTCGAATTCCTTTTCGAGAGAAAAATAGTAATACTTACCAGATTTTATTTTAATTCATCAGTCGGGATAGATTAAGAAAAAAGCAAAATACTCGGGCATTAAAAAAGTGATTGGACCGCGCGCTGAATGGCGTAAGCTGCCTCCACCAGATGAAACTTCTCCTAAAAAAAAAGGCCTCTCCGAAGAGAAGCCTTTACATGATAAGACAATTTAATTTTTAAGATCAGAAAACCACAACCGCCCCGACAAAAATTGAAAGTGCGTTCGCATTTATAATCTCGTTACCAAGATCTCTTAATCTCGCTTGATCTGGGGATGATCCACCATTTCTAGAGGCCCTGGAAGATAAGCTGTCTCCTAAACCGGAGGCAAATGAACCTTCAATATTAATCCCAAAGCCTCTCGTAATCATAATCTCGGATCCAATGAGAAGGGAACCTGTGACAAAGCTCGTATCATAATCCTCGGATCCATAGGAGTAAGCGTTCCCCAAATAATTCGGATCATAGGCCGAAGAGCTATCGTTATACTTCATGAAAGAGCTATTATACCCAAGGCCCGCTCCAAGATAAGGACGAAATCTGTCTGAATCTGTAATAAAAAACTTTCCGTAAAAATCCAGACCCATTGACCTGTACTGAATTTCTCGTCCGGGACCAAAAGCGTTCGTGTAGTAGGGAGAATTCATGTAACCAAGTCCGTTGGCAAAATCATTTGTCTGGAATTGATTAAAATTAAAACCAATTCCCATAGAAAATCGAGTCGTGATATTGGATTCGAGTCTAAGACCTGCCGACAATTCAGTATCAAGCTGTTCGATTTCACCGTTATAAGAAGTCGCACCCGCATAGGGAAGAACTTTAATTGCCTCAAAAGAGTTTCCAAAAGAATTTGGTTTTATAATAACTGCTGAGACTCCTGGGGCCGCCTGGTGTACGTTGACTTCCTGCACTTCTACATTTACTGCCTTGTGCTTTTTGTATTTATCTTTGTATGGATCACACTCCGCCAAATGAGACTCTTCCATAATACATTTGAGTTTTCTCTGCCCCTCTTCATACTTGTCATTGAATTCCTTAATGGCGTGAGTACTTTCAATTTTTTGATCGATGTACTCGTCCTGACTATCGAGGAGTTTCTCAGTTTGATTTGTTAGCTTGCCAAGATCCTTGGCCTTTTCTTTATTAAGCTGAGTTCCGGTTTTCTGCTTGTTTAGTTCGGAACGGATTCCCTCGAGTTCTCCATCAGTGACGGGCCTATCTTCGTGAAGATAACCATCGACATTAATGGGTGCGGAATTAAGAAAATGTTCTTCATTGGCCTGGGCAAAAGTGGAACTAAAGCTCATGGTAAGGGCAAGAACGACTAATTTTTTTGTTTTCATACACTCCTCCTCGAAAGGAAATGGCGTTTTGCGTTAAGAGTAGTTGATAATAGGATTTGTTGAAAGAAGGAGGGTAAAGATTACATAGACATGGCGGTAATGAGAACTATTTTGGCAATCTCAAAGGAAAGCGTTGGTATCGCCCAGAAGAGTCGGCGGATAACTTATTCTTAAATTGATTCAATGGCTTAGCGATAAGACCATCGGGATTTTTGATCAAATAATCATTGAGTTTTGTTAAAACGGCGATCCCAAGACCAACTGCGACTGACATCATCAGAATGTATTCCACGACCGTTTGCCCAGTTTGAGATTTAAAAATTCGCCTCATCATAGTCCTATTATAGCTTAAATTCCCTCGATTCCGTAGGATAGGGCAAGAAGTCCTTGGGAGCGATACCGAAAAGGCCCCCAGTATTCGAACCCCTTGATAGGTCGTTCATTGGAAACAATTTCCAGAGGAAGTCTTTTGAGAACCGGTGCCTCGTTTTTTTTGTTATTTCTTACAGGCCTTAGATCTAGCGTAACACTTCCAATCGGCGAGACCTCAACGGGGCCATTCTGAAAGGGCATTTTGATGGAATCTTCCTCAAAAGAGGCCTTGAGATCTTTTTCATAAAACTGTGGCTTTGAGCCGGGAAGTTCTGGGTAGGGCCAGTGATAGTAAGCAAATTCGTTACCACAGGCCTTAACTCGATAAGGTCTCTCGGATCCCAGAAGATGAGTGTCAGCAAAATAGATCAGCTCATTCGGAGGGTAAGGTGCCGTAACCCTTTTAACGGGAGTCATTTGAGTTTTTCTAAAAATCCCGAAAGGAGAGTTTATGCCGAAAGGAACTTCTTCCGGAAGATGAGAAAAAAATAAAACTCTCTCACCCGAAATAACTCCTTCGAAACTGGCAAGAAGGAGGTTTTCAAAGCGATTTTCAAAAAATTGCCAGTACTGAACCGTACTCTCTTTATAATCTCCACCCAGAAGAACAAGTCGTCGCTTTAATTGAGTGGCAAGAAAAAAATCCTGCAAGCGATAAATAGGAGAAAAAGTCCTGAAAAAAT
>CAXNNO010000031.1:0-11978 GCA_964203555.1 Bacteriovoracales bacterium | reverse complement strand
ATCATTAAAACCATCTTTTATTGTAGCAGAGTTTAGATCAATAATTGGCCCAATTGTTCCAATACCATCAGCATCAAGATCGCCTGTTGTAACCGTATAACGAAAGGTCAGCGATGAAGAGCCTGATCCTGAAAGATAAGTGGCGTACTTGGAGGTTGATCCAACCATAATAGGTATGCGAGGAGATCCAATGACATTGGCGGGATAATTATAATTTACGATAAAATCCAGATTTTCATTTCGAACGTAAGTTTTATTTCCTGGAGCAGTGATAGTTGTGACAGTCAAATCGATACCATCTATAAAAACATTCGGGGTGTTAGGAACTGTGAAGACCAGTGCGGCACTCTGCGAACTTGAGTTAACAATTGTTCCACCATTGAGTACAAGTGGAGAGGATATGGTAATTCCGTCCTGGTCTATTTTGCCCAGAGTTACAGTGTAGCGGAAAATGAGAACTGATGATCCTGATCCAGAGAGATAGGTTGCATTAATGATGTCACCTGATGCATCCATTTGAAGTTGTGGTAAACCCGTAACTGTTACGGGTTGAGTGAATGTTACAGTCAGGTCTAGGTTTTGGTTGGTTTTATAGGTTCCTGAAGTCGTTGCCACGGAGATGATCGAAGCAACTGAACCATCAACATTTATTGCGGTTGTGTCAGTAGGGGCGAAGGTTAACGGGACGAGATCGTTTCCTGCTGAATCTTTTAAACTGCCAGAATTAAGTTCAATTGACGGCTCAAGACTAATTCCATTGTTGTCAGAATCTCCGTTTGCAACGGAGTATCTAAAAATAAGATTATTCGTACCATTACCAGAGAGGTAGGTTGCGTACTTCGTGTTTGTACCAACTGTAAGGCCAATGCGTGGACTGCCTGAAGTGATTATCGGCTCGGAAAAGGCAACGCTGAAGTCTAAGTTGTTATTGATGTAGTAAGTAGCATTGGCGGGAGGGGTGAGTGAGCTGATGATTGGAGCGATACCATCTACTTTGACATCGGGGTAATCAGTATTACTGAATGTAATTAAAGCATCATCATTAAATATATCTTTGATAGTTCCTGAATTGAGATCAATGCCCGGGCCAACGATTGCAATCCCATTTGAATCAAGATCACTTGAACCGACAGTGTAGCGAAAAGTGATTGCATTTGATGAGCTACCAGAAAGGTAATAAGCATATTGAGTTGTTGATCCTACGGTCAAAGGTAACCGAGGAGTTCCATTGATAATAACTTTTGAAGAATAATTAACAATAAAATCCAAATGCTCATTTAGTTTGTAATTTTTAATATCGGGAGGAGTGATGGATGATATGACCGGATTTAGCCCATCAATCTGTATGCCGGATGTGTTGGGTGAATTAAAAGTAAGATCAGCATTCACGGTGAGAGTTAAATTTTGAACCGCTCCGCCATTTGCATCAAGAGGGGAAGTAATATTAAATGCATTTAACGCAAAATCTCCAGAGGCAATAATGTATCTAAACTTGAGGGTATTTGACCCCCCACCCGATATGTAATTGGCATAAACAGTTCCACTGTCCAAAGTAAGGGCCAATCTGGGTGGGGGTGTTACGACTACTGATTCGTTGAAGACGATGTCGATATCAATGTTTTGTCCAGTGATGTACTTTCCATTCGCTGGTAGAAAAATGTTTGAAACTTTTGGTCTGAGTAAGTCAATAAGAATACCCGTAGTGTTCGGGGAGGTAAAATTCAGGATAGCAGAAATTCCTACGGCATCTTTAATTGAGCTTGATTGTATGTTTAGAGGGGAGAAAAGAGTAATACCATTATTATCAATGTCAGTTGAGGCGACTTCGTACCTGAAAGTTATGGCATTGGTTCCAGTTCCCGATAGGTATGAGGCTTCTTTTAAGCTTGATCCAATCTCAACAGATAGTTTGGGAGAACCTGTTACAGTTACAACCTCTGAAAAGTTTGCAATAAAGTCAACCACATGACCATAAACATAGGTTCCATTAGCTGGAAGTGTTATGGAAGTAATGGTTGGGGCCGCAGTATCAATCTTAATTTCGGCCGTCGCCGTGTTTAATAAAGTTAATGAAGCGTTGTGGAGCCGACTATCTTTTATTGCTCCACCATTAAGATCGATGTCGTTTGAAACACTAATTCCGTCTAAGTCGTTGTCTGCTCCATTAATAGTATAGCTAAATCTAAGTGTGTTAGAGTTGGTGCCGGAAATATAGTTTGCGTAATTAGAGATGCCCCCAATATCCACAGATAAACGGGGAACCCCGGTCGCGATAACGACTTTATCGTAAGTGACATCAAATTCAAGATTTTGGTTGATGAGATATGTGCCGGGGTTTGGAACAGTGTTGGAGATAATTGAGGGCAACTTGGCATCAACCAGAACTGAAGTCGTGTCGGGTAAAGAAAAAGTTAAATCTGCTGTAATTCCACTTGTGCCCTTTATATCGGATCCATTAAGTTCTAGAGGACTAAAGAGGTTTATCCCACTTAGGTCAAAATCATTTACCGCCACTGTATAGCGGTAGAGAAGAGTATTAGTTCCGCTTCCAGACTGATAGATTGCATATTTTGTTATGCCTCCAATATCGAGCTTTAATCTTGAAGTGTTTCCCGTCACTGTTACAACTTCACCATAGGTGACGTGAAAATCGATGTTTTGGCCAATATCGTAACCGCCACTAGGGTTGAGCGATGAAGTTGCGACCGAAGTAATACCTGCAGTGGTATTACTCACCATCACACCAGTTAGTGGCGGGACTATCATTGCCAAAATTGCATCTGACTCGCCTGGATCTTTAATCGAGCCTCCGTTGAGATCGAGTAAGTTCGCGATGGCGATTCCATTTGTATCTAAATCACTGGATAAGATGGGGTAACGGAACAAAAGTTTATTGGTTCCGGATCCTGAAGCATAAGTTGCATACTTGGTTGAACTTCCCAAAGTCATGACTAATCGAGGATTACCAATAACATTCACTGTTTTATTAAAAGTCAGATTGAAATCAAGATTTTGAGGATTCGAATAAGTTCCATTGGAAGGCGGGGTTACTGCAACGATAAGTGGATTGGATCCATATATCAAAACAGATGATGTATCGGGTGCTGTGAAATTAGTTGTTGCAGGAAGAGAGGTATCTGTAATACTTCCTCCGTTTAAATCAATCGGGGAGTTAATGCCGATTCCATTTACATCGGAATCATTGGGGCCAACCATATAGGCAAAAATCAATGAGGAAGTATTTCTACCTGAGGAATAAATAGCATATCGAGTGGCTCCGCCAATATTTAATGCAAGCCTTGGTGAGCCAATAACATTTACATTTTCAGAGAAGGTTGCAGAGAAAAATAAAACTTCATTCAAATAGTATGCTTTACCAATAGGTGCGGTGAGGGATGTGAGAGTTGGTGCCTCTGAATCGACTTTGACCGTCGTTAGATTGGGAGAAGCAAAAGTCGAGGGGCAGTTGGTAATGACTCCGTTGAGAAGATAGGTCATTGTTCCACTATTCAGGATGATAGAATCAGATAGAACAATTCCATCGGTATCAGAATCATTTGCGGTAACTGTATATCTAAAAGTTAAATTCTGCGTCCCACTTCCAGAAATATAACTTGCGATTTTTGTGGAGGTACCAACTACCAACTCAAGGCCAGGAGTTCCAGAAACAGTGACTGCATTTGGATGTGACAGAACAACGTCGATACTTTGCGAAGTGGTGTAAGTTTTGTTAAGTGGAGTCGTTACGGTGAATTTTGATTCTGTCGGAACGTGATTGGATATAATACCACTGCCACCACCATCAGTCGCCTGACAGCCAACAAAAATCAGAATTTGAATAATCAGTAAAATTATTTTCATTTAAGTAAATTAATCCGTTTAATAACCTATTGGTATTTTAGCCCATTATAGGAATTTTCAGTGAAGGCTAAAATTTCCTCATTCGCTGTTAAACTGAACTAAATTCAAATTTCTTATTCGACATGGACATTTTTTCCCCTTTGGAGAAATCAGGCACTTAGCGAATAATAAAGAGACCTCATGAAAACACCTAATTTTTTGTTATTTTTGATATGCCAACTATTTCTTGCAAGTTGTGCCACAAAATATCTTGTTGCTGGAAATCGTTTCATCACCCCCGAATCTGAGGGAGGAGCATTTATCATAAAAACGGAAATTCAACAGACTAATGCTGCCTTAATGACTATCAATACCGACAACTCAACAGTTGATGATGGTGTTTACTATTCTGAAATCCTCCGAACTGGTTATTTGTTTTCAGGTTCTTTTTCTGAACAGTTTGATTTTGTCTGGTCACACATCGGTGAAGGAAATTCAATGCTGGGAGGGAAATTTCAATTTATCGGAGGATCTCAGAGCTCAAAAAGCGCTGGTCACAAGATGGCCCTCGCTGCCTTATTTGGAGGAAATGAGCATGAAACGGTTGATAAGAGTGTTGAGTTTGAATTAACCGGAAATGAATTTCTTTTTCTGTATGGTTATCGAATTAACGAATTTGTTCATCCCTATTTAAGCATCTCTTATGCCACCTATAATTTTTCCGGAAAAATCAATATATCCAATCAAAGTATCGATGGTCTTGAGCCTTTTTTTACGACGAATAGTCATTCTTTAAGTAGTGGTCTTGAGCTAACTTATGAAAGCCTTTCTGGTAAAGTTGAGATGACTTATCAGGAACTTTTGACGACAGACACTAATTATAAAGGCCGATTGATACTAGGTTATTCACTCGGCTGGACTTGGTAAGGGAGATTTTATCCCTGATTGTGACTTGGGTTAGCTTCTTCTAGAATAACAGTGTGAGGAAGTTTATTTTGAAAGCGATCCTATTTTTTCTTCCACTTTTTATAACTTCCATTGCGGAGGCCACACTCGATTTTGAGGATCACGCTTTCCCGGAATTTGTGACTTCGGCCAGAGCATTAGCAATGGGCAATGCCTACATCAATAAAGTAGACGATTCCTGGGCAGCTTTCTACAATCCCGCTGGATTAGGCACTGTTCGACGTCCCCAGTTTCACCTGGCAAATATTCAAATCGAAGCGAGTAGTGATCTGATGGATGTTGTCGGGGGTGGACCTGCATATGAAATCCCTGGTAAGTTTTTAACTTCGCTTAACATGGATGATCTACGAAACCAACTCGCTGATTATCAGGGTAAGTTGGTTCACTCTCGGTTCAACATTTTTCCTAATTTCACTGTTCGTGGTCTTACGCTGGGATATTTATTTTCTCAAAGAAATAGGGCGATTATAAATAATGATGCTACAAATAATTTTGAACTGGCGGAACGCCGGGATCAAGGACCTGTAATGTCCTTAAATGCCTCTTTACTCGGAGGCATCTTTAAGGTCGGTATCACTGGCGTCTACCTTTCAAGAAGAGATTTATACAAATCATTCGGCCCTGCTGAGACGGTCAGTATCACGGATACTGATTATAAAAGTGGCACGGGTCTGCAGCTAACTGCGGGTGCCCGCTTAACCATGCCGTACTCGTTATTACCCACTTTTTCAGCCGTTTTAAGAAATGCTAGTAAAAATGATTTTGAGGGAGCAGGTGATGGTGGATTACCGGAGGAAATTAAGCAAACTGTCGATGTCGGTTTTTCTGTAACTCCCCAGATTGCAAGAAGTTCAAGACTTCATTTAGAGCTGAATTTAAAAGATTTGAATGATGCCTATGATACTAATTACCAGAGACGGTTTGCGGCCGGAATGGAACTTGATTTTAGCCGAAAAATCTTTGTCAGATTAGGTTGGGGGGACGGCTGGGGATCTGGTGGAATAGGAGTTCGGTCTCGGACATTTATTTTTGACTTTACCACTTATGCAGTTGATCGATCATTGGATGGTTTTCGGGAAGAAGAGGATCGCCGTTGGGCGCTTTCTCTTTCTTCGGGCATTTAACTCTGGGATTTTTTTCAAATATTCACAGGTATGAAAAAGTTTCATCTTATGCCTGACTTTTAATATATCAGAAATGAGGATAGTTTAAACCTTTTCAATAATCCATAAATCTGCTAAAAATCACAATCCTCATTAGAAGGTTCAAATCCTTCCACTCAATTTCAGAGTGAAACTAACCACCGCTCTAGGAGTCCTTTGTGGCATCTCATAATCCTTACGCTTCTTTCCTGGAAAAAGTTGAAAAACCCGCCCGTTACATCGGTGGTGAACATTTTGTCCTCAAAAAAAAATGGGAAGACAGTATTTCCAGAGTCGCTTTATGTTTCCCGGATACTTATGAAATCGGAATGAGTCATTTGGGAATGAAAATTCTTTATGATGAAATTAATCAACACCCAGGTATGCTCGCGGAAAGAGTGTTTGCTCCGTGGATTGATATGGAAAAGGAAATTCGCTCAAGAAATCTTTACCTGGTTTCTTTAGAAAATTTTAAACCTTTAAAAGACTTTCACATCGTTGGCTTCTCGCTCCAGTATGAAATGAGTTATTCCAATATTCTTAACATGCTTGATATGGGCGGAGTTTCAATTTGGACTAAGGATCGCAGGGAAGAAGAGCCCTTTGTCATTTGCGGTGGTCCATGCGCCACTCACCCTGAACCTCTCGCCCCATTTATGGATTTTGTCGTAATCGGTGATGGTGAAAGACTTTTTGCCCGAATTACTCATTTTATTGGAGAGGCAAGGGCGCAAGGTCTGAAACGCGACGAGATCCTTTTTGAACTTGCGAAATGGAAGGGAATTTACGTTCCTAAATTTTATGAAACCAGTATTGATCCCATGACACAAATGGAAGTTGTCACAGGTCCCAAGGCGGAATTTGCCGGAGTCATCCCAGACCGTGTGCAACGCTTTTTTGTGGATAACCTCGCCAATTATCCCTTTCCAACGAAGTCGCCAATTCCTCATATGACGGCCATCTTTGATCGCTTTTCGGTCGAGCTTGCCAGGGGATGTACTGAGGGGTGTCGTTTCTGTCAGGCCGGAATGATTTATCGTCCGGTGCGAGAGAGAAATCCTGAAAACGTCGTACAGATGATGATGGATGGACTAAAAAATGGTGGCTTTGATGAGGCTTCCCTGACTTGCCTTTCCACTGCTGATTATTCTGCAGTTACTCCTTTGGTGATTGAACTTCTTGATAAATTACACAAGGAAAATGCCACTCTGGGAATTTCATCCTTGCGGGCGTACGGATTGGACAACCGGATCCTGGACAAATTGGCCGAGGTTAAAAATACCTCTCTTACTTTTGCTCCCGAAGCCGGTTCTCAGCGCATGCGTGATGTGATCAACAAAAATATATCTGAAGAAGATCTCCTGAAAACGGCTGAGAATGTCTTCTCCCGCGGGTGGACCAAAATGAAACTTTATTTCATGATTGGGCTCCCTACCGAAGATGATGAGGATGTCGTTGCGATTATGGAGACCTCCGGAAAGGCACGCAAAAAAGCGGTGGACTGCGGAGTTCGGAATCCCACTGTGACAGTTTCGGTATCATCTTTTGTTCCCAAACCACATACGCCATTTCAATGGTCAAACATGATTACTCTGCCGGAAATTGAGCGAAAGCAAAATCTATTGAAAGATTATGCTGAAAAATATCGTCTCAATTTCAGAAAGCATTTTTCTAAAATTTCTGCTCTGGAAGGAATCGTTGCCAGAGGGGATCGCAGAATTGCCAACATCATTTTCAATGCCTGGAAAGGTGGTGCTCGCTTTGACGGTTGGGATGAAACCTTTAACTATAATCTTTGGGTCAAGTGCGTAGAGGAATCAGGCCTTGATACTCAGATTTTTCTCGGCACAATACCAATGAATGGAAAACTTGCGTGGGATCATATCGATGTCGGGTTAACCGAAAGATTCCTTGAGATTGAATGGAAGAAGGCGACTCATAACAGACTTTCTCCACCATGTGGAAAAGTCTATGGAATGATTGTCCATCATTCTAATCTTGAGTCTCTTGAGAAGACCTTTGATATTGATAAGAAAAAACTCGTTTGCTATCACTGCGGAGTGGCTTGTGATTTAAAAGGCATGGTTGAGGAGCGCCGGGACTTTCTAACTGGTATGAACTCGATTGAGGACTCACCTTATGTTCAGCCAGAGAAACTAAAAAAAGACATTGTTGAACTCCGTGAAAAACGAAATCAAGACGTTGGACACCGATACCGAATTGAATTCTCGAAAGTTGGCCCTATCACCTTTATTTCTCATCTAGATTTACAAAAAGTAATGGCGAGAATTTTTAAACGCTCTGGTCTTGAAACCCTTCACTCCGAAGGTTATAACATCCGTCCTCTTCTTTCCTTTGGTCCGGCACTGACTCTTGGAATTA
The DNA here is from genome assembly GCA_964203555.1 of Bacteriovoracales bacterium. Lineage (GTDB taxonomy): Bacteria > Bdellovibrionota > Bacteriovoracia > Bacteriovoracales > Bacteriovoracaceae > Peredibacter. The sequence goes on along the minus strand of CAXNNO010000031.1, from coordinate 3,648 downwards.
GTTCTTTAACTGAATATTTTGATGTAAGGGTACCGGTCGAGTGGAACGATTTTGATTTTGTCATGACAAAACTTCAGGAGCATTCGGAACCCGGAATTATCTTCAAAAAAGTCAATATCATTAATAGTAAGACTCCTTCCATACAGGATTCGGCCAAGGCATTTCTGTATTTCATTCCAGTTAAGGTTCAGGATCAAGTTGAAAAAGTTGTTAACGAAATCAAGTCGCAAGATCAGATTATTATTCAATCTTATTCAAAAAAAGAAGAACGTCTCTTGGATAAAGATATCCGTCCCATGCTACTGGATATTAACGCAGGAAAATTGAACCTTTCAGAAGAAGTGACAGAAATTATTGATGAAGTTTCCCCCTGTCGCATGCCTGGAGTTTTTGTAAAAACGGAAGTTAAGCAAGGAGCAGGAATCAGGCCTTCTGAGATCGTTGAATTACTGACCTCACGTGGACTTGATGTTGAGCGTCCGATAAAAATTGAAATTGAATTAGTGTGAGTGGTGTAAAAGTTACACCACCCACAATGAATTAATCTAACAAAATCTCAAAGCCTCTTGTGTTTTTTTTTAAGATGAGGTTTAACCTTTCATAGTTTCATCAACAAAGGAAGGAAATCCATGATGTCAAAGAAAGCACTTATCGTGCTCGCTCTTCCACTTTCATTTACAACAGTTTTTGCCCGTACTCTACAGATACCTAAGGCAGAACAAGATCTTAAATTGATTCAACAAAATGAATCCAAGTTTGTATTAAAAAATGCAAAAGGGACCATCGTTTCCTCTTCTTCTTTCCTGAATTTACGACCTGAGAATTGGTTTAATCTCTCTCCTGCCGACGGAGCAGAGGGGGTTAGAAGTGAAGAAACCTATAACACTTTTGGTATACCCACTTCTGAGGATATCATTGTGGCCGTTGTTGATTCCGGAGTGGATGTTAACCATGAGGATCTTCAGGGTAAAATCTGGATTAACACGAACGAGCTTCCAAATGACGGGATCGATAATGATGGAAACGGCTACGTTGATGATGTCTTCGGCTGGAACTTCATCGGTGGCTCAAATGGTATGGGTCGCATAGTTCAGGATGAAACTTTGAAAAATGGAATCAGGCTCCTTAAAGGTCATCCCGACGCTCAAGTCGACTCTGACACTCTGGAAGTCACACGAGAACTCGTTCGCATGAAGAAATTGAAACTAAGAGTTGAAGAACTCGGTGAGACATTGACCGCTGCCCAGGAGGAATATCTTTCAAGCCTCGTCACAACAATTGATGGTGCAGTCCAGGAAGCGAAAAGTGTCTTAACAACTTTTTCTGCCAGGCTTAAGGACTATAAAGCAGCAGAGGTTGTGCTTAAAAATGTTGGGGTTTTGACAATGACCATGGAAGCAGTTCGCTCCATTGAATCGACTGATCCGGAAGTCCTTGAAGCAAGAAAGACTATGCTTAATCTTCTGGCCAACAATATGACTGAAGCACGCATGAATAGAATTATTGATTCTTATGGAAATCAACTTCAGTTTTTTTACAATGAGAGCTTTAATCCTCGTGCAATCGTTGGTGACAATTATTCAGATGTTTCAGAAAAATCATACGGAAACAATGATGTCATCGGTCCGGATTCTTCACACGGGACTCACGTCGCAGGTATCATTGCAGCACTTCGAAATAATTCCCTTGGAATTAAAGGTGTTTCAACCAACGTTAAAATCATGGCGATCAGAGTGATTCCCAACGGTGATGAACGGGACAAGGACGTTGCGAATGGTATTCGTTATGCCGTTGATAATGGAGCTAAGATCATCAACATGAGTTTCGGTAAGGCGTTTTCTCCCTATACAAAAGCTGTTGACGATGCCTTGAGATACGCAGAATCGAAGGGTGTTCTTCTTGTCCATGCGGCCGGTAACTCCAGTCAGAATAACGATCATGAGGCCAATTTTCCTAACCGCTCTGATAAGCGAATGGGAAAAGAGTTTTCTAACTGGCTTGAGATTGGTGCCTCTTCATTTCAGAAGGGTTTAGTCCTTACTGCCACCTTTTCAAACTATGGAAAAAAATCCGTAGATTTCTTTGCCCCTGGCGTGGATATCCTTTCAACGATTCCTGACAATAAATACGACACCTTCTCAGGAACCTCTATGGCATCCCCTGTGGCCGCTGGGGTGGCGACCCTTCTTCTGTCGCATGACCCCTCAATGACAGCTCAGGAAGTCCGCTCGCTGATGATTGACACCTCGCGTCGCTTCCCAAAGCTTCAAGTTAACCTTCCAGGTTCCCAAACCCCTGTTTTATTTAGCTCTCTTTCAACCTATGGTTCAGTGGTTGACGCTTTTGAAGCAACTAAGTCCTTGAAATAAAAAACTCATTTTCCGGTAAGGCTTCGTAAAAGAAGCCTTACTTTCATTGATTAACATCAAATTATACCCGTTTTGACCGATAGAATATTCTATGAGGAATGTCTTATTTCTTATGTTTTTATTTATTTCAGCATGCGCTCATCGGCCCGAGCGAAGTGTTGCCTCAAATCAAGCGGTGATTAAATTCGGTGAGGTCGATTTCAAGCGAAGTCTGGTTCAGGTTTTTCCAAGCGATAGTACGGAAGAAACAATCTCTTATTACCTCTATGTTCAGTTAAAAGACTTCTCAGGAAACTATATTGATTGTGAGTCAGCTGATTTTTCTTTGAAAAATAAATTAGGCACAGATGTCCCTTTTAAATTTGAGCGAGTCTTCACCGGACGTTACTATCTAAATATCGACAAGGAAGAGGGAAACCATTGGCGTTATTTGGATCTTTTCTTAAATAAACGTCCTCTCAAAGAGGAATTCAAGCTTCAGTTTAGAAAGCCACATAAGGCCCATTCCCGAATCACAAAAATCAAGGTCACACCTGGAAAATTAGTCTTACTACTCAGACTTGCCGATCGAAATAACATCCCGGTTCAAATGCCCGATGGGCCCGAAATTTTGATGGATGGGGATGGTCAAATTGAAGAAATTAAGCTTGTTCGCGAGGGGGTCTGGGAATTCACCGTTATATACCCCGATGATAATCAAATATTATACTTTTCCGTCAGGGCTCTAGGAGTTTCTCTGCGTAATTTATATCGATATCAACACATTGAGAAATAAGTTTCGTACTGACAGGAGATTCAGAGCTTTCAGAAGTAGATTTTCTTTTCTCTCAAGGGTAAGATGTCCCCAATATTGAGGGGAATTACTATGCGCGCAAACATGTCTGAAACAGAGGCGACTGAAGTGTCTAAATCCAATGCTATTTATGATAAAAAGATCGATCTCATTAAAAAACATAATTTGAGCAAGGCCGATCTTCGTTGGTTCCTTAAAAATGTTTACCTATCCAGGAAAACTGACGACGCAGAAATCACGATGAAGAAGCAAAACAAGGCCTTCTTCCAGATTTCTGGTGCCGGACACGAAGGGATTCTTTCTGCTGTGGCAAAAGTTTTAAAACCTAAGCATGATTATTTCATCCCCTACTACCGTGACCGTGCGCTTTGTCTCGGTTTGGGTGTAACTCCTTACGAGATGCTTTGTCAGGCAAACGGTAACACTGGGGATACTTCCTCTCATGGACGCCAAATGCCGGCCCATTGGGGAAATGTTAAACTTAAT
>CAXNNO010000030.1:0-12047 GCA_964203555.1 Bacteriovoracales bacterium | reverse complement strand
CAACCCCATCGACATTACGGAGGTGAGGAAATTTTTGTTTTGAAGGGTACATTTAAAGATCAGTATGGTTCTTACCCGGTTGGAACATGGATTCGAAATCCACATCTCTCTTCACATCATCCATTTGTAGATGAAGAGACGATCATTTTTGTAAAAACTGGTCATCTTTTAATCGACACAAACCTCGGAGAGGATTGAAATATTGATTGTGTGTGCGTCTCACTGGGCCCTTTCCACTCGAACTCTGGAGTCATTACCCTTGAAAGTAACATCGTAGAGAATCGGATTACAGCAGACCTCACAGTCCACAACCATTTCTTGCTGACTTCCATCTTCAGGATAAAACTCCATCCAGATTTGCTCTCCACAGTAGGGACACTGAACAGAAAAATTAGTTTCCATCATTCATTCCTATTTTTTAAGTTCGTTCATGGTCGCATACTCAAGCATCTTTTCATGGGTTGCTTCCAAATCAAGATCTGGTGCGACTCCGGATTTTTTAGCTTCCAACCAGCGAAGTGCACACAGGCACCACTTATCTCCAGGTCTAAGACCAGGAAAGTTCCATTCAGGTTTCGCGGTCATGAGGTCATTGCCCCTACTCTTAGTGAATTCCAAAAACTCTTTGGTCACTGTGGCACATGCAACATGGGTCCCGTGATCCTGGGGGCCAGTGTGACAAAAGCCGTCCCGATAGAAACCAGTCTTGGGAGAATCACAACACTTTTTGAGGGCCGATCCTAAGACATTTTTTGGTGGTGTTGACATATTTTGGGCCATGGCTAACTCGCATAAAAGGAGGATAAGAGAATATTTCATAAAAAAAGTAAAAACCTTAGGTGAAAAACCATTCAGGTAGGTCATTTAAAGATCGGCGCAAATTTAAAAGATTCTACAAAGAATTTCGTGACTCTAAAATATTCTTTGCGGTCATAATGACTTTTCCCCTCTTCCTCCCTCAGCTCCACTAGTCCCAAAGGCAAACAAACTCTGCTTAAAAATCTGGTGGAAAAACAATTAGCCACTTCTCTTTCAGGGCCGATAATTTGTGACGCCTCGTGAATAAGAGCAGGGAAGGCTTCCAGGTAAAATCGACCAAGCTCGTTATCAAGAGTCCAGTCTTGGCATTTCTTGTGAATAAGCAAGAAATTAAAAATGGCGCTGCTTTGGATGAGAGGAAATTCAGAATACCGATCACCATGCGACCAGTTCCAATCATTCATAAATGTAAGGAATATATCATGAAAAAGTTCAATAAATTTGTTCTCGACTAAGAGCTTCTCACCTTTTTGTGTTAGAGAGAATTTGCTACTTCTTTTTTTTATCAGTCCCGAAATTTCCAAGATATTTCTTACCCTGCTAACTCCCAAAAGATCATCTTCCGTGTTGGGCATACGAGCATAGCGGTCATTGATAAAAAATTCATTGAACATTTCTCTCACTAGTGACCTTGGCAAGTTACCAGTTTGAGTTGACTTAATTTCCCCCGCTTCCCTGATTTTATTTAAAAGAAACAACGCATGCTTGAGCAGCGGAATTTCTTTCAGCTTATTGTCGTCGAAACATTCAAAAATAAAAACGTCATTGTGAAAACTGAAAGGCGAATATAAAACGTTATGCATCTGCGCTGGGGACATTCCTAAGAAGGGAGATTTCGGCGACAAATTTAAATTGCCTACTATTGTCGAAAGCTCCTGATTCATCTCGTCGATTGATTCAACTTCTTTATTCGTGAACCGTGCTTTAACGAGTTCAAGAATTTGTTTCGGACTTTTTATCTCTTCTCCTGAAAAACCATCAGAAAAAGGAAATGGTATTATCTTATCAATACAACATTTTTTAAATTTCTTTCCTGAACCACATGGGCATGGATCATTTCTTGATACTTTATTCATTGGATTTCTCCAATTCAAATCTTACTCCCGCATCCGAATGATAACGAGGGTAGATTATTCTTTTTACGATAAAAATTCCTACACCTCGACCACTTTCTTTGATTATTAAGTGTTCTTCCGATTTCTGCGGTATAATTCCACTCCTGTAAAGCTCTATCGCAAGTAAAGATGGTACTTCAATATAACTTTCACCAGCTTCAAAACTGTATTTTATATTTTGCTTAGGATATCTCAGACTAACGCAAACATTAGGGGCGAAGGGTGTTTGATATAAAGAAACTTCATGAAGCTTATGCCCGTTAATCTCAATCCCCTTCATTTCTCAGACTCCGTCATATGTAATTTTTTAGATTTGGTGCGACAAAATGCTAGTAGCATAAAAATTATTGGTTGTCATCATGACTCAAATTGAATCTGATCTTCGCTGTATGATCGCTGATTTAAAGAAATTATCAATACTCTTAAGCCACTTCATGATTGCCTATTCATGGATAACGACATGGGATTTATTTGGTTCTTAACTAAAAAAATAGGTTCGCCGATATTAAAACACAACCTGATTTTTATTTAAAGAATGGATTTGTGCCTGAGGAGTGATTCGTGACGTCTTCAACTTCAGTTAGTTCTGGAAATTCTTTAAGAAGTAATTTTTCAATTCCTTGCTTAACAGTCACAGAAGCTTGAGAGCAGCCTTGACAGCCACCACCAAAATACAAAAAAACTTTACCTTTATCAACATCCACCAAATGAACATGGCCTCCATGAGAGGCCAGAGAGGGGCCGATAACATCAGTTAAAATTTTTTGAATTCGAAGACCAAGTGGACTTTTAACGTTGAACTCATTGACTTTAAAAGGCTGATTTTTATCCGCATTCAACTCATTTAAATTTTCAAGGTAGATCTCATTCAAAAAAGGAGTGCCTTCTATGTATAATTTACGAATAATCTCTGCGACTTTTCGTGCATCATCTTGCCACGCATTTGAATTTCTTTTTCTAACAACTAATGTGTTATCTTCAGCTGCAACATCCAAGACCCATGAGAGTTCAAGGAGAGCATCAAAAAGAGGGGCATTCTTTGCTTCCTCTTTTGTATGACACTCGGCCTTCATACCCTTAATTATTGTTATGGATAAATAAAAAAAACAAACACTGTTATTCTGAGAAGGTTTTGCCTCGATCTCAATTTTATTTTTCATCATATGCCTAAAGTGAAATTTTTGTATTCTCGGTAGAACTTGAAATCGCTTTCAATCGTTCGAATGTAAAAATCCCTGTATTGTGACCGTCAGAGAAATGAATTGAAATACCGTAACGCCCTACTGGTTTCAATGACAAAGCTTTAATGGTCAGAGGAACTTGTTCAGCTTTTAAAATTCGTTTTCCAGAATTTTCATCAACACAAACGGCACAGGGACATTGAGTACGAAGTGAGAAAACATCGAGAGATGACTTTGATCCGTCTTTCCATTCAAAATTTATGGTTGTTTCTTGATTTTCAATTTTTTCAGCTTCATATTGTCGAGCATTGATTTGCGCCATCTCTAAATTTTGGACCATCTGGTTTGATAGTTTAATAAAATTTAACGCACCTATTGATTCTGGCTTTTCCTCTTGTAGATTTACACCATCATCTCCAGACATCATAATTTCAGGGTCAAGTGGTAATTCTCCCAAAAAAGGAACCTTCATTTCTTCGGCCATTGCTCTTCCCCCACCCTTTTTGAAGGGGGCAGTGATTTCGTTACAATGAGTGCAAGTAAATCCGCTCATATTCTCGACAACACCTAGGATTGGAGCATTAAGTGTCTCAAACATTTGTAGGCCTTTTTTGGCGATTTCTGATGCTACTCTCTGCGGAGTTGTCACTATTACGACACCAGAGAGTCTTGCTTGCTGGGCCAGAGTTAGCTGTATATCACCCGTTCCAGGTGGTAAATCTATCAGCAAAAAATCAAGATCGCCCCAAAGAACGCCAGTCAAAAACTGTGAAATAGCCTTAATGGCAATGGGCGCTCTGATAATGAGTGGACCCTTGGATGGATTCATAATTCCCATGGATATATACTTTATTCCGGATCTTTCCACTGGAACTATAAAACCATCTTGTCCAGTTGGACGCACGTCCGTCCCCAGCATGCCGGGCTGGCTTGGACCATAAAGATCGGCATCCATCAGACCAACTTTAAAGTTAAGCTTATTAAGGGCAAAAGCTATATTGGTGGCGACAGTAGATTTTCCTACTCCACCTTTGCCTGAAGCAATCGCTATCACGTGTCGAATGCCACTGAGGCCCGCAGCTTGAGTCATATCAAATTCCTTATGTCTTTATAATAAAATAGAAGCAAGATTCTAAGCATCTTGACGATAAAGAAGTTATAACATACAAATATGTCATAAGTAAATACTGTGAGGACAAGAATGTTAGAACTTTTAGGTAAGACTCAGCAGGAATTGTTACGGCATCTTCAAAAAAACAAGGAAGGACTTACAATTTTTGAGTTGTCGGACTTACTTTCCATTTCTAGAACAGCAATAAAACAGCATCTGGCTTCCTTAGAAAAAGATGGCATGCTAGAACATGGAGTCCTTCAGAAATCAGGTGGAAGACCAACACAAAGGTATGTGTTAACAACACATGGTGAGGAACAATTCCCACGACAATATTCGTGGTTTGCACAAATGCTTCTAGAAACGATTCAATCAGAAAAAAATGAGAAAGGCCTAAAGAAATTCCTTGAAAGACTTGGATCCAACGTTTCGTTAAAATATATTCCAAGTCTCTCTCAGTTACCCATCAAAGAGCGTTTAAAAAAAGTGGCGAATATCCTGACAGGGCTGGGATATGAGGCAGAAGTTGTGAACTCAAATAATAAGATTGAAGTTTCAAAGATTGAAATTTCAAACTGTGTTTTCCATCAACTTGCCATGGCCTGTCCTGAAGTGTGTGCATTTGATAAATCACTTTTATCAAAACTCACAGGTAAGGAAGTTGAGCTTCAGACCTGTATTTCACTTGGTGGTAATGTGTGCTGCTTTGGAATTAAAAACTAGAAATGAGTATTAAATGCGTTTTATAAAAGTCCGTTTTTTAGGTCAATCACTTCCTGGTACTTTCCTGATTGGAGACTTACCCATTAAATACGGCCAAAGAGTGGTTGCGATGTCTGAGCGTGGCATGGCGATTGGATTTGTAAATTCTGATCCCTTTGATTTGATGATTTCGGAATCAAAAATAGATTTCCAAATAATAAAAAAAATAGCAACCGAAGAGGATATTGATAAATATAAACATATCTACCAAGAGCAACGAAATACTCGCATTATTTTCAGGGAACTCGTAGACTATCATAAACTAGAAATGAAACTTGTCGATTTAGAATTTAAATCAAATGGCAAAAAAATCATTTTTTATTATACATCCCCAGATCGAGTTGACTTCCGTGAGATATTAAAAGATTTATCAAAGAGGTTTAAAGAGCGTATTGAATTACGCCAAATTCAGACAAGTGAGAGTCCAACATCTGGCACGATTGGTCCTTGTGGAATGGAGCTTTGCTTATTTATTAAATCTGTCATGCGAGAAGAAAGTGCAACGAAAGGTGTCTGTAGTGATTTTAACTGTTGCCTGGACTATAAAGATCCTTTTTATGAAGACAAACGCTCGCGTTTGCCAAAACTGGGTAATTTTATTATCACCCATACAGGGGAAATGGGACGTGTTGAGAAGTTAGATTTTTGGAAAGAGGAATTTGAGATTTTAACAGATAAGGGAATCCGTAAAAGGTATGTATCAGCTCTACTAAAAGAAATACTCAAAAAGGAATCGGTTCAATTTCCAAAACAATTTGAAAGTATTTCAAATGAAACTCATTCAGTCGAAGGACTGGATATAGTTAAAACTGCAAAGCAGAAAGAATCTAACATTCAAAACGATGAAGAAATGAAACATAATAAAAATTTTATAGAAAAAAACTTCGAAATCCTGTTTGGTCGAAGCACTTTAGATTTTGCATTGCCAGAATTAGATGAATAACAAAAGGAATTCTTCATGGAGTCCATTTTAACAATAACCGAAAAAGCACAAAATCAAATCAAGGCCATTGCTGAACTTGAAAGTGACAATGGTACCAAGGGTTTACGATTATCCGTTACTGGTGGAGGTTGCTCTGGACTATCCTACAAAATCGAATTCTCTGAAAAAAAAGAAAAAGATAACGTATTCGATTTTTCTGGAATAAAAGTTCTTATCGATCCGAAGTCAGTCATTTACCTTAAAGGTATTGAGCTAGATTATAAAGATGGTCTGAATGGCAAGGGATTCTCTTTTGATAATCCAAACGCAAAAAATACTTGTGGATGTGGAGAATCTTTCTCACTATGAAATTTTCTAATACTTATCATAAGCTCCCTAATCATTTTTATGCTCCAAGTAAGGCCGCCCACTTTCCTGACCCTCAACTCATCAGGTTCAATCATAGCTTGAGTCAAAATCTTGGTTTTGATTTTTCTTCTAAATCCGATGAAGAACTGGCCAAACTTTTTACGGGCCAATACATTCCAGAGGGAAGTGCGCCTATATCTTTAGCTTATGCTGGTCATCAGTTCGGGCATTTTGTTGACCAATTAGGAGATGGCAGGGCGATGCTTCTGGGAGAGGTTCTTGATCCCGAAGGGAAAAGATTTGATATCCAGCTTAAGGGTTCAGGCCCAACAAAGTTTTCACGAAACGGAGATGGAAAATCTGCACTCGGCCCTGTTATCAGGGAGTATATTCTCAGTGAGGCGATGTTTCACTTAGGTGTGCCCACCACAAGAGCACTGGCCGCCGTCTCCACTGGAGAAATCGTGTATAGAGATACTCCCATGCCCGGAGCAGTGTTTACAAGAGTCGCCTCTAGTCATCTGAGGATTGGTACTTTTCAGTTTATTGCTTCCCGAAATGATGTAAGCGCACTTAAGGCACTTCTTGACTATTCCATTCAAAGGCATTACCCAGAAATCAAAAATCAGGAAAACTCAGCTCTTCTTTTTTTTCAACAAATCGCCAAAGCCCAAATTAAACTCATTGCCCATTGGATGAGTCTTGGTTTCATCCATGGAGTCATGAATACTGATAACATGACCATCACTGGAGAAACAATTGATTATGGCCCTTGCGCTTTCATGGATCATTTTAATTTTAATCAGGTGTATAGCTTTATTGACCGAAACGGCCGTTACGCTTATGGCAATCAACCCAAGATTCTAATGTGGAATCTTTCACGTCTGGCGGATTGTCTCATACCCCTCATAAAGGCAGATGAGAAAACGGCAATCGAAATGCTCAATCACGAATTGAGTCTTTTTCCTAAGATGTTTGAAGCAGAACTTAACCACAGAATGGCGCTAAAATTTGGTCTTAGATATCAAGCAGGGTTTGAAGAAATTTTAGAATGCTGGTTTAACTACCTTCAATCTGAGAAACTGGATTTCACCCTCAGTTTTAGAAATCTTTCTAAAATTCTTAAAAAAAATGATAACTCGTTTTTTCCTGAGACTCCTCAGTTTAAAAAATTTGAGTCGCTCTGGAGATCAAAACTTTCAAATGAACAAAAACTTCAGGAAAAAATGGATGCCATCAATCCGCTTTTTATTCCAAGAAATCATCAAGTGGAAAAGAGCATTCAGGAAGCAATCCGTGGCAATTACGCTTTATTTCATGAATTAAATGATGTCCTCACTCACCCCTTTAGCGAGAAAGCTGAATTTTCAATCTACTCATTGCCTCCCAACAATGAAGAGAAAGTTACAAATACTTTTTGTGGAACTTGATGAGAAAAGAATTTAAAAAAATTATTATTGGCAATTTTTGTTACATATACCCTTTGCCTGTCATAAAAGGAAAAAAATATCTTATCGAAGTCAAAATCGATCAAGCAGATCTTTTTATAAAAAATATTTTGGATGGAACCCTCACTTCACCAGATGAAGGCCCGACCTACCTTTACAAAAAAGGAGTTCATAAGGACGGATTTACTGTTATATTTTCTATCGACGAAAAGATCGTCCCGATTAATAAAAAAGATTAGATGTTTTTGACTTCACCTGATGATCTGTCACCATTTGAAACATCCATGTCGCAAATTAGGCAATGGGTAATTTTAATTGTCGTCGGGCACGCAATAATTTGAAGCTCTTTAACTTTTCGAGAAGATTATTAAAAAAACTGTATCTTGTCAGAACCAGGAAAGATAAAAAATACGTAACGCCGTTTTTAATATTATTTTCGTAAGAAAAATGAATTTAAAACTAGAAAATATTTCGATTTTAGAATTGCTTTTATGATCTCAAATTAATCTTTATAAACTTTATTAAAATCCCAAGGAGTAAGTTAATTTCTTTTTGATGTTCTATATAATAAGATGCATGCGTATTCTCAATATTACCAACTTTTATTCCAATCACCCTAGGATCTCGTCGGGAAAAGACGTCCTCATCCGTAACATCATCACCAACAAATAGTCCCCATTTAACGTTTTCAAGACTTAAGATTTTCAGGAAGGCAGTGCCTTTATCATTATTCGAATTTGGCAGAATATTCAAAACCATTTTGCCACTTACCATACGAACCGATGTATGATCTTTAAAAAAATTTTCAATTAATTTTTTCGCAAAATAAGGGGAAACTGAGTTTCGATAATGCAAAGAAAGAGAATACATTTTATCTTCAATCCGAATCCCATGCTCCACTAATTCAGCTTTCAGTTTAGATAAAAGAGAAGTTTTTAAACTTCTCATCAAGACTTTTATTTCTTTAAGAGCTTCATCATCCACCCCCCCCTCAATCCCGTGATTACCTATCAGATACTTAGGCGTAATCGGTAATAAACGTTGAACATCCTTAATGCTTCTGCCAGTAATTATGGCGACGGATCCAATTTCGTTTAATTCTCTTAGTAAAGAACTCGTTGTTTCTGCCATCCTGGCAATGTTAGGATTATCTACTATAGGAGCAAGAGTTCCATCATAATCAAAACCAAAGACGGTATTGGAAGATGAGCATTCTTTTAAAACTTTTAAATTTTCTTCAAGTAAAATTTCTTTCATCTTCGTCCTTAAACATCTTTGCTGAAACGACTTTCAATACGATTTCTCTGCCTCATTCTTGCTGCGTCTATTAACATTTTGCCCGCCCAACGGAATACATTATGTTCTTGGACCAATCCTCTCATGTTTCTCATTCGCTCTTTTTGTTCGTATATAGGCATATTTAATGCAATCTCCAAAGCATTGGCACACTGATCAATATTGTAAGGATTTATAATCAGCGCCTCAGGTAACTCTTTTGCAGCACCAGCAAACTGACTAAGAATTAAAACACCTTCCTCATCATTTCTTGAGGCGATAAATTCTTTTGAAACGAGATTCATTCCATCATGCAGACTGCTCACAAAACACACATCACATCCCCGGAAGTATTTAAATACTTGTTCAGGTTCATGATGCTCAGCTAACAAAATGATTGGGGAATACCCAAAAGAACCAAATTTCAAATTTATTTTATTCGCCAGCGCCCTAACATCACTCTCAAAATGTTGATATTGAATGATAGCTGTTCTGGTTGGGGCGGCGATTTGAATGAATGTGAATTTACCAATGTTTTCTGGATAGAGTTCTAGTAGTCTTTCGACGGCCATAAATCTTTCCAAAATTCCCTTTGTATAATCCAAGCGATCAACGCCAACAGCAATTCTTACCGCAGCTGAAATATTGTTCTTTATTCTTATAAAATTCTTACATTCAAATATCGGCGGAAGTCTATCCATCAGCCGAGGTGGCCATTCAATTGATATAGGATAAGAGTTTATGGCCGTGAGCTTCTTTTGAAATGAGACAGTCGAGGTGTCTTTATCAATTCGACACTCTAAATACCTATCAGCTGAATCCAAGAAGTTATTACAATGAAACCGAGTGTGAAAACCAAGGATGCTGCTGCCTAGCAAGCCCTCCAAAATCTCCTCTCTCCAGGGACAAATTCCAAAAGACTCGGCATTAGGCCATGGTATGTGCCAAAAAGTAATAATGGTAGCTTTAGGTAATTTTTCTCTAATCATCTTCGGTGCCAAAGCAAAATGATAGTCTTGAATAAGGACGACTGGATTATCAGTTTTGGCTTCTGCTACAACAGCATCTGAGAATTTTTCATTAACACTCTTGTAATGATTCCAGTCCTCAGTTCTAAATGTTGGACGAGTGTGGGCTATATGACATAAAGGCCACATACCTTCATTGGAAAACCCGTAATAAAAACCATTCTCCTCTTCCTTGGTTAACCATACTCTTCGTATGCGATAGGAAGGATTTTCAGGAGGTACAGTAATGTGATCTCGTTTATCAACTACATCCTTATCCGCGGTACCACTACCATGAGCAATCCAGGTGCCCGAGCAAGCCCTCATGATGGGCTCAAGTGCCGTTACCAATCCACTGGCAGGAACTTGGACAACTATTTCGCCATCTTTCCAATTATGAATGTAGGGTTCTCTGTTAGACAAAATGAGGATTTCATCACCTGAAAGTTCTTTTTGGAGAAGACCCTTCAAAGATGAAGGATTCCAAGAAAAGTTCAGTTCATCACGAATTTTTCTCTCTCGCTCAAGCTCACGAACAAGAATCCTTAGATCCTTTGCTATCGGACGTAGTTCAGTGTTTTGAGAGGTACCAATCAAGGTAAAGGGACTATCTCCCTTGATTAGTGCTCGAATTCCTGCAATCCAGCCTCTTAAACTTAGCTGAGCAATAATCACAGTTGATAAAGACACAACGACTGCTAACAACAAAAAAAGAAGAAGGATAAATTTTTTAGTAGTCTCGCTTCTGCGCTGAACAAAACTCATATCATGGAGGAGAATCAATCTACCAATTTTGGTGTCCTCAAAAATTATATCTTTTGTAAAAAAATGAACAGGACCTTCTTTTAGCTTCATTAGAGGAAACTCATCATGAGTTTCCTGGCAGTAAATACTTTGAGGAAACCGAGATGTTTTAAAAAGAAGATGATTATCATTGTCACAAAAACCAACGGCTAAAAGTCTCTCGTCCTTGGCAAAATCTTCTAACAATGTAGATATTTTTGTTTTGTTTCTATTTGGTAAAAGCTCAGCAAGTGGAAATTGAACTGATTTTGAAATCATTTCGGCCCGAAGATCTAAATCGCGCCTGAACCATTGAAGAGTTAGATTATCCACTAAGGGCACAACGACATATGCAATAAGGCTCAAAATAAGGAGAAGAGGTAAAATGAATCTCAGAGATAGTCTCATTTTTCTCCTCTCATAAATGAATCAAAAAGCATTTCAACCTGCGTGATGGTTTTGAAATGAGATCGAATAAATTTTTCAAGCCCCTTAGGCAAAGACTCCATTTTTTGAATCATGATTTACTGGAAAATATAAACCATATCTGGCAAAATAGGCAAACACTATAACAGGTATCCATGTATAGGATTAAACAATATGGTAAATTTCAACAACTTATACTCATTTTATGTCTGTGCAGAGCATTTAAATATGTCCAAAGCCGCAGCACAACTTGGCATAAGTCAACCTTCCCTAAGTATACAGATTAGAAATCTCGAAGACCAATTTGGTACAACTTTATTTTTAAGGAATGGAAAATCGATTAGCCTCACATCAAAAGGGCTGGCCTTGCTTAAATCCTCTAATCTCTATTTTGATTTAAACAATGAGATCAAGAAGTGCATGGAGCCGAAAGTCGACACAATTCAACACCCAACACTTCGAATTCTTGTAACAGATCAAGTTGAGAGACCATTTGTTGCTGAAGTGGTTTCAAAAGTTGCAAAAAGATCAAAGGGGAAGATGGACATTTTTTCTTCCACTACAGAAGAAGCTCTAAACAAAACCGAAAACAATGAAACTGATATACTTTTAAGTCATGAAAAGTTTGACACTACTTGGAACTATATCAAAATTGATTTTCCCGTATTTTTTGTCACAGGCTCTGCAATTCCTAAACTTCCAACTTTCGATCACACTAAGAATATTCAAAAAGTATTAGATTATTTTGGTGAAGATCTTATTGTTCCTGCGACTTCATTGAAACTTGGAAAAGAGTTTGCATCCTTCAAAAGGAAAAATAGCATCAAAC
>CAXNNO010000029.1:0-12260 GCA_964203555.1 Bacteriovoracales bacterium | reverse complement strand
TGACTGGATTGTCCAGCGCTCTGGAATTGAAGAACGCCGCTGGGTATCTCCTGATGTGACCACAACGGATCTTGGTCTCAAGGCATGCGAAGATGCCATTGCAAATGCTGGAATTGATAAAAATGAAATCGACTGTATTATTTTTGCTCATATTTCACCGGATCACGATTTCCCTGGCAATGGTTGTTTTCTCCAGCCGAAACTTGGATTAACCGGGATTCCGGCAATTGATGTTCGCCAGCAGTGTTCTGGTTTTCTCTATGCGATGAGCATCTCTGATGCCTTCATCAAGTCGGGCCAGTATAAGACCATCCTTGTTGTAGGTGCGGAAATTCATTCTAAAGGTCTGGATAAAACGACTCGCGGAAGAGACGTTGCTGTGCTTTTTGGGGATGGTGCCGGTGCCATTGTGATGAGGCGAAAAGAAGTTAAGGATCCTCTGAAGGATTCATTTGTTTATTCAACTCATCTCTTTTCGGAAGGTCAGAACGCCAAAGAGCTATGGCTGCAGGCGCCGGGAATGAATCTGGGGCCAGACAGGATGGACCATGAAATGATTGATACCCTCAAGCATTATCCCTCCATGAATGGCAAAAAAGTTTTTGCCAATGCAGTAAGGCGCCTGTGTGAATGCACGATGCTTGCTCTGGATAAAAATCATTTGAAGCTTGAAGACATAGATCTTTTTTTATTCCATCAGGCGAATATGAGAATTAATCAGATGGTTGCGAAGGAACTAAAAATTCCTGATGAGAAAGTTTTTAATACCATTCAAAAATATGGAAATACAACTGCGGCAACTATTCCGATAGGAATGGCGGAAGCTGTTAATGCTGGAAAACTCAAAAAAGGGGACCTGGTGGCGAGTGCCGTTTTTGGGTCTGGCTTCACCTGGGCAAGTTCGATTTATCGCTGGTAAAGGGGTAGGTGCAGTTATTTAACTGAACCTACCGTCCTCATTTACATAAGAGTCTTGAGTATTTCTCTGGAGGCATTTTCAACTTCTTTATGAAGAGAGTTTCCGTGAGAGTCCATAGTCACAACAACGGGAAAATCTTCAACAGTTAATTCCCATATGGCCTCCGGAAGACCGAACTTCTCAAGATGAGGCCCCTCAACTGACTTGATTTTCTCCGCAAGAACCTGAGCGGCCCCTCCCACAGCATGGAAATAGACACAGCCATGTTCCTTACAAGCATCAAGAGTTTTCTGGCCCATGCCGCCCTTACCAATCACTCCCACGATTCCATGATCCCGAATGACTTCCCACTGGTAAGGTTCTTCCCGAATCGAGGTGGTTGGACCGGCGGCGGTAACAGTCCACTTGCCTGATTTTTTATCTTTTAATGTAACCGGACCACAGTGGTAGATGATTTGATTTTTAAGGTTAACGGGAGATTGATTTCCATCGTGAAGATATTTGTGGACTGCATCGCGCCCGGTAAAAATTTTACCAGTGATAAGAACCATGTCACCGACTTTCAGTTCTCGAACGGCCTCGGGAGAAAATGGATAATTTAATTTTTTCATGGAATGCCCCCTAGTAAAGCCATTTTTTAATAGTGTTTTTCTTTGAATCGAGAACAACACCTTGACGGCGAAACGCCCAGCACATGTAGGATATCGACACAAAAAATGATGCAGGAACACGATTGGCGTGAGTCATTTTGCACGAAATGAGGGTTGTCTTTCCACCAAAACCCATCGGGCCGATACCGAGCTTATTGCAAGATTCAACGATTTCATTTTCTAACTGATCAAGTTCAGGCAAGGCGTTCTTATCGTCAAGTTTTCTCAGAAGTTGCTTTTTTGCCATGTAAGCTGAATCGGCACGATCACCACCAACACACACACCAAGTGCTCCAGGACCGCAGCCCTTTCCCTGCGCCTTATAAACGGCATCAAGGACCACTTTGCGAACACCCGCAAGATCTCGTCCGGCGCCCAGAGTGGTATCCGGAAGGGAGTATTGGGCAGAAACATTTTCACAACCTCCACCCTTTAAAACGAGTTTGATTTCCACTTCTTTTTTATTGGTTTCATAGAAGTGTATCGAAGGATGACCTTCACCAAGGTTAGTACCGGCATTTTCTCCAGTTAAGGAGTTCACGGAGTTCTGTCTGAGATAGCCTTTTTGAGTTGACTTCACGACGGCCTTTTTGATGAGCTCCTTAAAGGCATTCTGGAAAAATCCAGGAGGATGATAGACAAAGAAAATCACTGTTCCCGTATCCTGGCACAATGGTTGAGATTTAAATTTTGCCAATTCAATATTGTCTTTAATGATATTCATGGCATAAGAAGCCGTTGTATTTTGCTCCTCCCTAGAGCGGGCCAGCATGAGGGTTTTTGCCACATCGTCGGGAATCACGGTTGATGTGATCCGGATAAGTTCAAGAAGTGATTCGATCGTTTGCATCTTGGGATCAGTTTTCTTAGCAACAACTTTCTTGACTGTTTTTTTTGAGGAAGCTTTCGCTTTTGGTTTTTTGACCAAAACTTTTTTTGCCATATGAACTCCTATTAATTGATGTCTATTTTAATTGGAACAACTGAATTTTTGAAGGGGTAAAGTTAAGATTCAGAGAATTATAAAAATATATAAATTTAAGGCCATGTAAAAGAACGCCGGTAGGGTTTGGAGAAAGCTGTCTTTTATTTTGAGTCTGACCCCAAGGCCCATGAGCATGAGAATAAAAAGACCTAATGAGGATACTTGGGACGCCAATTGAAATTTAAACCCAACAATGAGACCTACTCCTGCAAGAAACTGAAGTGTCCCCGTCAGGACCCTGAACCTTTCGAGACCATAGCGACGAAACTCCGCTCTCATACTCTCAGTAGTGAGGCAAGAAATTCCAAAACACAGAAATGAAATGCTTGATAGAAGTATCAGGATCGTTTGAATTTTCACTTAAATCAGATTTGCATGAACGGCCGCTACAAAGAGAGACAAACTGAGTAGCATAAAAGAAGGAATGTATTTGAAAATGGGGCTTCTAACTCTGATGTGAGTTATTTGAGCGCAAACCATTAGAAATGCCATCAATAAAGAAGGAATGAGCACTAATTGAGGAAACCAGATTCCTGTCACTAAAAGTGTCGATAGTGATATTTTGGAAGCTCCCACGACATTTCTCAATAGGTCAGAGTAACGGTAATGTTCAAATTCTTTAACAATATTATCAAAGCGTGCAACCCAGACAATAATTATCGTTAGAGCTATGATTAATTGAGCTAAGTGAGAGAAAGTATCCATATGGCGTCCTCCAGATTCTTTATCATTACTCTATCATTTATTTAAATTAATTGACGACTTCTTTTTAATAAACGGCATGAACCTTACCTTCAAATACTTCGAAAAACTCGCTCCTTCAAACTTCATATTATGAGTTGTTACCATGGTTGTGAATTGGTCTTCGATTTGATCGATTTTAACCCGCTGGAGCTGCCATGGAGCATGCTGGACAATTCCCTGGTAGGACTCTTCATTTTTTTGAGTAAAAAGTGAGTATCTCTCGGTCGCCCAAGTATCGAAGGAACTCGTTTCAATGTTCTCTAAAATGGTTGCCTTAATTTTAAAACTAAATTCATTTCGATGATGGGAGAACTCGTATGTTTTATCATTAACTTCCGCTTTTATGTGTGAAAAGTGGTAAGGGAGATGAAAAAAATACCTCGCCACGAATTCTCCAAGCTTTGAATCAGTTTCCAGTGTGAAGAAATAGACTCCCTTAACTCCATCTACTTCTACGTAGGTTCTGATATTGAGTTCCCATAATCTTGAAACGATCGGTATCGAAGGCAAATAGGGAAAGCGAATGCCCTCCATAAGAAAGGGAACAATAGAAATGACGGCCTCTCCATCATGAAGATCAAGCCTAAAGGGTACTAAGTTTTTTATCAGGCCAGGGTCGATTTTATAATGCAAAAATAGAACATCTCTCCACCTTTGTTCAATGATCCAGCCTTTATTCTCGAATGGTATAGACATTGTTTTGACGGTGGCCTTTAGTCAGAAACTTTTTTCATGAATTGGTAAATGATTGGATCAGCGGATTCAAAAATATTTTTGGGTTCATCCTGCATTATGATCTTTCCATGGTTTAAAAAGATAATCTGGTCAGAAATTTTTTTTGCTATTCTCATCTCATGAGTGACAAAGACCATGCCTATCTTTTCATTTTTTAGCTCCTGGATGAGTTCCAGAACTTCACCAGTCATTTCGGGATCAAGAGCGGAAGTCGGTTCATCTAAAAAAAGAACCTCTGGTTTTGTAATGATCGCCCTCATAATCGCCATCCTCTGCTTTTGACCTCCGGAGAGTGACATAGGCTTTTTATTCTGATGGGCCGAAAGATTAAATCTCTTCAGTAAGTTTTGTGCTCTGTCGACGGCAACTTCTTTTGCCACGGAGTGAACATGAATAAGGGGAAGAATGATATTTTCGATGGCACTGAGATTTGGAAAAAGATTGAACGCCTGAAAAATAACGCCAATTTTTTTTCTGAAATCAATGAGATTTTGAGTGGAAGAAATGAGCTCCCCGTTTATTTCGATTGTTCCCGATAAGGGTTTCTCCAAGGCAACTAATAATCTTAAGAGAGTCGATTTACCACTTCCCGAGGGACCTATGAGGGTCAGGATCTGATCTGTAAAATCGATGTTGATTCCGTTCAGAATGTGATCATTGTTTATATCGAAGTGGAGGTCCCGGACTTTAAGTTTCATACTTCATCTTTTTCTCCAGAAATTTGATAATCTGAGACAAAGGGAGGGTTAAAAGTAAATAGAGAAACGCCAGAGGAATGTAGCTTTCAAGAGTACTATAAGTAAAAGAATTGACCTCCTGAGCATTCAGGGTCAGTTCAGATATCGCAATGACTGAAAGAAGTGAGGAGTCCTTAATAAGAGAAATAAATTGTCCGGCAAGAGGTGGAAGAATGACTCGAAACGCCTGTGGTATAATGATGATACTAAGAATCTTTTTTTCGGAGAGTCCCATCACACGGGCCGCATCCCACTGGGCCTTTGGTATTGATTCAAGTCCTGCCCTGAAGATTTCGCTTATGTAAGCACCGCTAAAAAGGGCCAGCGAAAATATACCTACGAGATAGCGATTACTAATTCCAAAAGACTGTGCGAAAACATAAAAAATTAATAACAACTGCACGAGGAGCGGAGTGCCTCGAACAAGTTCAACATAGAATTTACCAAGAGTTCTCAGGAAGAGATGACGGCTCCCCAGAAGAAAGGAATTCATCAATGCAATAATGATACTTAAGGATAGAGCGGATACAGAGATCCAAATGGTGGTGATAAAACCATCAGAAAACTTTTTTCTGTAATCCAGAACTCCCGCCCAGTTCCACTCATATCCAATTTCATTAAAGGACCACAAGCTCACGCTGGTGAAAAAAAGAAGGATAGAAATAAAATAAAGTAATTGTTTCATCGGTTAAAAATAAAAGGGGATGTTGAGTTTTTTGAATTCTTTTTTCTGATCCCCAAGGTACTTATCCCCGAGTCTGTCCATCCCGCCGTTTTCTTTATATACTTTCAGAAAAATATTGACTTGTTCCATCAGCTCTTGATCGTTTTTTCTCATGGCAATGGCCCAGAATTCCTCTTTGAAAGACTCTAAAATCGCCCTGGTTACAGTAGTATGTTTTTTATGGTGTTGGTAAATGGACAGAGAATCATAAATAAATGCATCTGCCTTACCTTGAGTAACTTCCAGAACGCAGCTGCTTTCTTTATCTATAACCAGAAGATTTGCATTCTTTAAATTTTGTGTTGCAAACAAATGCCCGGTTGACCCTTTCTTGACGGCAATAGTTATTCCAGAATTATTGAGCTCTTCGGGTTTTTGAATTTTTGATTTTTTCTGAAGAAGAAGGGCCAGGCCTGTTTTTAAGTAAGGCGTGGAAAAGGCCACTGATTTTGCTCTCTCGGGAGTTGAGGTCATAGAAGAGATAATTAAATCAATTTTTTTAGTTTTTAGGGCGGGAATTAAACCATCAAACGAAATATTCTCAATTCTCAAGTCCCTTTTTAATGACAGGGCCAGGGCCTTAGCGATGTCGACACTTATTCCGTCAGGTTTTCCAGATCGATCTGTCATTTCAAAAGGGGGATATGATAACTCCATCCCTACAATCAGGTCCTTTGACCATGAGCTGCCAGAAAAAATAAGGACGCAGAATAGTGACATCATTTTAAACATTTTACCGATCCCGTTTTTCTTATTGAGCTTCTATTATAATTTAATACTTTGTATTTCACTAGGATAAGTTAACTCTCAGGAGGTGTCTGTAGGGATACGAAGTTAGACATTTGTCTTTTTATTTCGGCGGCATTCTGAGATAAATGGGTCAAAAGGAAATTCATATGCATCAAATGATTGTGGCCTATTTAGGTAACCTAAGAACTGAAGCTCAACATCTGGAATCAAAAAATATCATCATCACAGATGCCCCCAAAGACAACCAGGGAAATGGAGATTCATTCTCACCCACTGATCTCATGTGCACGTCCCTTGCCAGCTGCATGCTCACTATTGCGGCAATGAAGGCAAAATCTCTTGGGATAGAGTTTCAGGGGGTGAAGGTTCAGGTGGAAAAGAAGATGCAGGCCCAGCCCCGGAAAGTGGCAGAGGTTGTTCTCCATTTTGACTGGCAGGGACTGGATCAACGGATTTCTCGGGAACATCTTGAGGCGTTAAAAGAGGCGGCAATAAATTGTCCTGTGGCGCTTTCTCTTGACCCTTCGTTGAAGAAGACAATGGTTTGGTAGAAATGGTCTCAATCGTTGGTTCTTCATCCACTTCCAGCGGAGAAATAACGGATGGAATGGAATCCATGACTCTCTTTTCTATTTCTTCGGGAGAGATCGCTCGGGGTGAACCAAAACTTATTTTATCTTCAATGGGAACAAGGCCTGATGCCCCAAGGCTTATGGCCTGATCAAGTTTAAGGTCCTTTGAAAGTAGCGCCGCTCGAAGTGCTTTTTGATTATTGACAATTGAACCGGACGCAATCCGAAGTTTTAAATGCTCTTTTGACTCACCAGTTTGGAGAATGATTCTTTTGATCTCTGATGCCTTTAATGATGAGTTTGTATTTTTTATTTGCGCCGCGAGGTTAGAAACATAAGGTGCTGACATGGAAGTCCCGCTTGATGGGGAGTAAATATCCGTGCCGTCCTGGGAGTAGACTTTTGGCACGAGTGATAAGATGGCAACTCCAGGGGCCCCTATATCTACATGATTGAGCCCATAATTGGAAAACGTTGCAAGATACTCCCCGTTCATCGCAGCGACTGTGATGGTGTTGTCAGTTTTAATTTTAGAAGGATAGTGATGAAATGAATCATTATCAAATCCTGAATTTCCTGCCGAAAATATGAAAAGGATACTGGGATATCTCCTGATTGTTTCTTCCCCGCGCTCGTAGAGATTTTTAAAATAGTCATCAACGATAAACTTTAGTCTTGTTTCTTCAATCTCCTTACCGGTGATTTCTTTGTGTCTTTCACGGAATTTAGTCACAATGCTTTTGAATGTAATTCCGTAGGACGCATTAACAATTTCTATCTTTTTTTGAGAAATAAGACGACAGATACGAGAAAACTTTTTAGAAATTCGATCAATTGACTGCTTGATTTCATCCTGAAACTTTTCCTCAGGAGTTTTACCTTTTAACGGAGTGGGACCTTCGTTTGACATTTCCTCAATCGCCACAACCGGATTGGGAATGTTGAGACCTCTTATCGGGAAGATATTGATATTCTCACCTTCTCGTAATGCAATTCCCGCTACAAATGTCCCATGAGAATGCTTCTTAAAAAGTTTAACCTTTTCCATGAAATTTTTATCTGCATTCTTTTTTTTGAACCACTCGAATTCATTCACCGTAAGTCCCTGACGGTGGCCTTTAGCACGGATATTTCTGAAAAGAAGAATCTCTTCAAGAGAGGACTTATCTTCAATCACGGGCTTTTTTAAGTGACTGTTATCAAAAAAATCCCACCCATGAAAATTAACGCCCTCTTCATCGGTTTCTTTTTTTAGAATTTTTGGTTTCAAGTAATCATGATCAAGATCAAATCCTGTATCAATAATGGCTATGGTTGCACCAAAGCTCAAGGAAACAGTCAGAAGGTTCAAGAGTAGGAAGCGAATCATGGAAAGATTGTAATCGGAAAATGCGAGAGGAGCGAGCAAAAAGCAGGTCTCCTGAGAGACCCGCTTTTAAGGTTGATACTATTTTTTAGCAGTAAGTTCTACGGCTAAAGTAAATTCATCGTTTATTGCCTTGTCGCCAAGTTCCTTAAAGAAAGAATTTGAGCCATATTTCAATCCCCAGATTGTACGATTAAGTGTCAGGCTAGATTTTCCAGTCACTCCTGAATCAGTTTTTTTAAGATCTGAGATCACAAAAGTTACAGGCTTAGAAGAACCAATCATCGTCAGATCACCCTTAACTTCTAAACCTTTGTCCGTTTTTTTAGAGCTTTTAATAACTAATTTAGTCTCAGGATGTTTTTGGGTGTTAAAAAAATCTGGAGATTTCATGTGAGAGATGTATTTAGCGTTATAATCTGCATCAGTGATGTCAGTGCTTGTAAGAGAATTCATGTCGGCGACGAATTCACCACCAGTTATTTCTTCACCCTTGAAAGTCAGATGACCGGTCTTAAGTGTCACTGTTCCTGTGTGTTCTCCTGTAACTTTTTTTCCGACATAAACAACCTTGCTGGCCGCAGGATCTAATTTATAAGTTTCTGCGTATGCCCCAATCGTTGTGATGGCCAATACAGTTGCGATAAAATGTTTCATTAATAGCTCCTTGGTGTTGTTATGAGAGAGAACAATTTTTTGTCCTTTCATCATGATTCAGTTTCTGATAAAAAAAAAGACAGAAATTTTCATAAACAGTATTAATAAAAGTTATATAGCATGACTTTCGAGCAAGTCCTTGTTTTTCATAAGATTGTTTCATCCGGTAGTTTTAAATCTGCAGCAGTTGCCATGCATAAAACCCAGCCAGCTATAAGTCTAGCGATTAAGAAGCTTGAAGAAGAATTAAAGATTGAGCTGTTTGATCGGTCGGGGTACAGGCCAACCCTAACTCCTCACGGAAGGTCCTTCCACGAGCGATCTATCAAACTGATTCAGGACATGAACGATCTTAATACTCTGACTCAGAGTTTTAAAAATCAAGAAGAGCCTGAAATCTCGGTCGTAGTAGACGCGATGTCACCACTGCCAAAACTCCTTCATCTTTTTCGTCATTTTAGCGAAAGCTTTCCAAATACAAAATTAAATTTAGACTTTGAAATATTAAGTGAGGCCGAGCGTAGAGTTTTAGATCGCGAATCTCAGATCGGAATCACGCACTTTATTTCCGATAGAAATGCTCTGGAAGTCATTCCTATCTCCTCAGTTAGAATGGTTCCGGTCATGAGTATGGAGTTATTTAAGGAAAGGAAAGTCAGAGCTGAATCTGATCTTCTTAATATCGACCAAATTGTCGTCGGTGATAAGAAAGGTTCAAAAGGTCCAAATTTTGGTCTTCTTGAAGGTGGAAAGAAGTGGAGAATCAGCGATACTAATCTTAAGCGTGAAATTATTCTGGCAGGTCTTGGCTGGGGTCACCTGGTTGAGCATCATATTGAAAGAGAAATTCAGGAAAAAAAATTGGTTATTCTGGATTTTGATGACATTCACCCAAGAGAGCTCGTGCTTCACCTCATCAGACACAAAAAACACCAGTTTGGTTTAGTTGCAAAAAATCTATGGAATGAGCTGACAACTCTTTCTGGGAAAAACGGAAAAAAATGAAATTGATCCTTTTTGCTTTCATCTCTTTATTACCGTGGTTTTGTCTTGCCTCAGTGATCGAGGCGCCTCAGATGAGTCTGGATTTCGAGCAAAATCCTACGGATATTAAATGGAAGCACATTCTTACAAAACATTTCGATATAATATTCCCGCAAGAAGTGGAATCTCAAGCTTTGAGAGTTGCATCTCTTTTGGAGAAGGCGTATCCCTTTGTTACTCGATCACTTGAGACTGAGCCTCCAATCATTTCTATTATTCTTCAAAATCAATCCGTCAACTCCAATGGTTTTGTGACTCTTGCCCCCAGACGTTCTGAATGGTTTTTAACGCCAACAATTGATCCTGAACTATCCAATACAGAATGGTTGAAAACTCTCTCCCTTCATGAGTTTCGCCACGTTGTTCAATTTCAGAAAACCAGACGGGGATTCAATAAGATTCTTGAAATATTCCTGGGAGAAACGGGTCAGGCCGTTGGAGTCGGACTTACGTTGCCACAGTGGTTCCTTGAAGGAGATGCAGTTGGAATTGAAACGGCCTTAACCAGAGGGGGAAGAGGCCGCCTCCCTTTGTTTGAAAGAGATTTGCGTACACTCCTTCTTTCCGGAAAAAGTTGGGGCTACGATAAGGCCCACCTTGGTTCTTATGACGATTATATTCCGGATCACTACGTCTATGGATATTTCTACACCTCCTGGCTGAGAAATCAGTATGGTGATCTTTTTCTTTCAGACATTGCCCATAAATCCGCTTCATCCAGCTGGAATCCTTTGAGCTTTTATAATGCCGCTAAGAAATTAACCGGGCACAAATTTGAAAAAATATATGCTGATATTATTCAAGACCTGAAAAGTGAGTGGAAAGTTCGGGCAGATAAAATTTCGCCCACACCTTATAGCATTAAAAACCAGGATCAAGAATTTGGTTGGACAAATTATTATTATCCCCAGTTAACTTCAGATGGTCGAATTGTTGCCTTAAAAAAAGGTCTTTCATTTATCAGTCAATTTGTGGTCCTTGAAGGCGGTAAGGAAGAGGTTCTCTTTTATCCAGGGAGTCTTCAAAATGAATATCCCTATAAATTAAGGGGAGAAAGACTTGCTTTTTTTGAGTTGGAGTTAGATCCCAGATGGGGTTACAGAGATTACTCAAGACTGAAAGTCTATGATTTGAATAAAAAAGAATTTGTTGTCGACAAGAGGAAGATGAAAGGCCGTCTCGCGATTCCCGATCATGAAGGAAATAACATTGCTTATATTGAATGGGGTGATTCTCAAGGACAATTTATCGTTGTGCTGGATAGGGAAGGAAACGAAACATTAAGAGTTCCTCATCCGACCGATCAGATCATTACCAGCATCGACTGGCTGAATGAAATGGAAGTCGTAGTTGTCGTCAAAGATGAATCGGATTTAAAGTCCATCTTAAAGGTCAACCTTACTAGTGGAGAAGCAGTTGAATTACTGGGGAAGCGCCTGACCAATATCGGTTCTCTCGCAGTTGAGGATGGGAACATTCTTTTTGAAAGTCCGGAGTCGGGAATTGATAACATATATTCTTTATCCACTGAAGGCCCACGTCAATTAACGAGCTCTCTTTTTGGATCCTATTCACCTGAAATCAAAGACAAGAAGCTTATTTACAATGATTACACAGTGAAGGGAGTTAATGTTGTTGAAAAAAATCTTGATTGGGATGAGATGCAAAAGTCGTCTGACAGTTTTTATCCCATCTACGAAAAATTTGCAAAAAGTGAAAACCTTGAAGGATTTGAGAGCGAATTGATTAAAAAGGATCATTTCGAAATTCTTGATTATTCTCAATTAAAGAATTCAATCAATCTTCACAGCTGGTTCATCCTTGCTCCTCCCTTATCTCCTACCGTTTCACTCACGGGTATCAGTCGGGATGTCCTCAATAAGTTCTCCCTCATGGGTGGTAGCGAGTATAATCTGAATGAGCAAATTTTTCAGTTTTTTGCCGGTGCGACCTGGTCACATCTGTATCCGGTTTTTGATATGAGGGCCGCCTACGGAAGCCGCTACCAACTTATATTTTCCCCAAACAATGATACTGAAAACAGGTGGAATGAAGGAACTTTTGAGACCGGAGTAAGTATTCCGTGGAAGTATATTCAGGGTCGCTTCACACACAAGTTTTCCTCCCGAGTGTTCTCCAAATTGATTCAGGTCAATGATAAGCTGACCTTTGATGAGTCAGAGGTCAGTCATGGAACACTCCATTCCCCGGGTCTTGAGTTCTCCTACTCCATGGCCCAGAGATTTGCTCACAGGGATATCAACCCACGCTGGGGAGTTGTTTTCAATGGAAGAGCGGAAAAATGGAAAAACAACGCCGGTGAAAGCCAAGAAGGAAGTCTTCAGAGTGCTGATTAGAGATTCTATCTTCCGGGTTT
>CAXNNO010000028.1:0-12393 GCA_964203555.1 Bacteriovoracales bacterium | reverse complement strand
GAGTGACAGGTAAAGTTGCGGTCTGAATCGCCACAAAAGCTTCTTCCCCGTTAGCTGCCTCAAGAATATTATCAAACCCCATGCTCTTCACAGAACGAATAACAATTTTTCTCACACTAGACATATCATCCACGACGAGAACGTTTTGAGTTGGGTCGAGCACGGTTCCTCCAAAAAGTAGACATAGCTGTCGACTTAAATTTAAATTTAATACGACAATCATAAGACATAATTCGATTAAATCTAAAGAAAAATAAATATTTTATTGAAAAAAAACTGCCGATTTTTTATTGCAAGGAATCAAAAATGATGAATGAGGATGAGCGAATTGCCTACCAAAAAAGTCAGGAATCACGCGCGCATAGCGCGTGCACATGGATAAAAGCGATGAAGATCTAGACCTTCATCGCTTTTATTCTTTGAACCAGATCATCAGGTGTGAACGGCTTGAGAATGTAACCATTAACACCCGCCTTTATTGCTCCGACAATCTGTTCTTTTTCAGACTCCGAGGTCAGCATCATAAAAGGAATCGTCTTCGTCTGAGGATGAGTTCTGACACGCTTAAGAAACTCTAGACCGCTACAAACGGGCATATTCCAATCTGAAATAATCAGACCAACGGGAATGACAGCAGTTTGAAGCGCCTCAAATGCCTCATTGCCATCAGCCGCTTCTATGATATGCTCAAACCCCATTCCACGTATGGAACGCATGACTATTTCTCTCACACTAGACATGTCATCAACAACGAGTACATTTTTCTTCGGATCAAGCACAGTTCCTCCAAAAAGTAGACAATTATGTCGACTTAAATTATTTTTTATATGACACTTTATTAATAACATATTTTATTTTTAAAAAAATTTAATATTTAGTTTGGAATAATATGGATGTTTAATTTTTAGCAAAGGACCAAAAACCATGGAAGCGTACAAGGAAATTTTCGAAGTCATCGACTCAAGTATTACAAACACATTTGTAAAAATTTACAAGACGATGACAACTTTAGAGGCGGAGCAAGTTGCAGTTCCTAATCTTAATGAATTTAAGAGAAGCTATAGCACAACAATGGGTCTGAATGGAGTTTTCCTGAATGACCAGAATGAAAAAGTGAACATGAAAGGCAGTGTGGTCATTTCGTGGGATACAAATAGTTATATCAAAATGGCGAGCTTGTTCCTGGGCGAAGAGTATAAAGAGTTTTGTGACGAAATCGACGACGTGGGTATGGAGATCATCAATACGACGGTCGGTAACTCTAAAGCACCTCTTAGCCGCAATGGTGTCTTCGTTGAAATGTCACTCCCTACAGGTTTTATTGGAGATTCTCATATGGCCGAATCCAATAAGAATGTTTTTAAAACTCTTCACGTTTACAACACCACAGTCGGTAAAGTTTGCGTGATGATCAATATTCTGATCGAGCGTTAATTTACATTCTTTTTTAAAATTAGGTTTTTTTAAAATCCCACGTTAAGTGGGATTTTTTTTTTCAAAATAAACAGATTCGATCATCCCCTACTCCCCGGCAGTGAGCTCATCGAGGGCCTTTTTAAGATCACTCCCACCATGGGCCTTGAGGAGTTTTTTGCCGGTTTCGATGAGAGGGCCCTTATCTTGATCCGCTGATTTGGCCGAGATAACGAACTCACAAATCTCTTTTTGATCGGTCGCATCTGGTTCAAAATAAGTTAAATATTTTTTTGCCTCATCGGTTAAACCCGATTCCACCAAAGTCACAATCATCGCCCGGATAAATTTACTAAACTGAGAGCAGCTTTTTGCGATGAGGTCAAAGCACTCCAGGGCCTCTTCGATATGGTCTTCAGATAAATGCTCTTTCCCGGCGACATAGAGACCGGCGCCAATGTAGTTCAGGGCCTTGCCCTTCTCGCCCTTGATCGCCATCACTGCCTCGTAGAGTTCGGTCATTTCATTCAAGTCATAAGCAGAAATGCAGAGCCTGATGATTTCTGAGATTTGTTCCTGATCAGTGGGGAAATTAAAGATTAAGTATTTCCCTGTTTGAAAGGCCTTTTTCCCCTTACCCATGGCAATGTAGACATTGACCAATTCCTTCAGGCAGAGATAGTTTTTTTTATCATACCGCAGGCAGTGATTGAGATTCACGATCGCCTCAGGATAATTTTTCAGCTTAAACTCAAGCCTCGCCAAATAAAAATAGGCCTCCACCGGTTTCTCTACAAAAGTCAGAGCAAGGTTCAAATCCTTTTTGGCCTCAGCAAAATACTCTTCTTTTATGCGATCTTTTGATCTTTTAATGAGCTGCCCATAAGGGCTATCAAAATAGTTAAAATAAACCTTCAAGCAGGCATCGATTTTTTTATCAAGATAGGGTTTACAAATAAAGAAAGCAGCACCTGCTTGAGCAGTCTTAAAAAGAAGCTCCTTCGATGGATCAGGGCTGATGAGGACAACGAAAATATCACTTCTTGTGCCAGTCTTGGTTTTAATGAGATTTATGATTTCGTAACTGTTACTTAACTCATGATCAATAAAAAGAATATTGATGTCTTTGTTGGCCACAATCTGCTCAATGTCTGAGACCATCGACGTTTTATGAATTTTTTCTGGCTCAAACTCTCGACTGATAAGCATTTTAACCAGACGCTCTCGAGAGTACGCTGACTTTTGAAAAATTAGTGCATTATGGCCTTCAAATCTCATCTTTTAATTATGTCCCACGATTTAAATTACGGTTAAAATAGTTTCGAACTCAAAAAATAATCCTCATAAAAACACTGAATCTTCGCCAACTTTTCCATAAATGCTTCAATTTTATCCTTACTCGAAGGAATCGGTGTGATTAAAAGGTAAGTCCCCTGCTGCAACCTGTCTGCGGATTTAATCACCCCTTCAATTGACATCTTTGCCCTACGATCCATGGCCTCAAAGGCGAGCTTCAACTCAACCTTATCTCCCCCCTGAAACTGCTCAGGAGTGAAACACACGAGGTTGTTATTAAAGTAGTCATAAAAAGTGCACTTAATGGGCCTGTTATTACAGACCATTTTCACACTGATGGCGGGCCTTTCTTTGATTCTTGTAATCTGTTTTTTGGCGACTTTGGCGTTTGAGCGTTGACTCCCCCGGGCCTTCGAAGAATTTCCCGCGCCATCATCACTTTCTGATGATTCCCCACCACTTCGTTTCGATCTCCTGGATGGGCGACCTTCACCGGTTGAATCGTCTGAGGGGCCAGAATCATCCGGATCATCTGAGGAGCTGGACTCATCAGAGTCCTCGGAGTCTCCTGAGGCCTTGGCATCTTCAAAGTCATCAAAGTCATCTGACCCAGCTAAATCGCCGAAGTCATCAAAATCCTCTGAATCATCGTCGACGAAGTTTTTTGCCTGCTTTTTACTGATTCGCCTTCTCTTCCGGGGCTTCTTTTCGGAGTCAGATGAATCGTTGGAGTCATCTGACTCATTTGAATCATCTGAATCGTCGGAGTCATCTGAGTCATCTGAGTCATCTGAGTCATTTGAGTCATCTGAATCGTCGGAGTCATTTGAGTCATCGGAGTCATTTGAATCGTTTGAATCGTTTGAATCATTTGAATCATCATCTAATTGAAAATCATCAAAATCATCTTCTTTACCCTGATTTTTAGAACGATCTTTATTTTTTGTGGAACTTTTTTGTTTTAATTTTTCATCTTTGGATTCAGGAGCATCATCGAGATCCA
Source organism: Bacteriovoracales bacterium (assembly GCA_964203555.1). Lineage (GTDB taxonomy): Bacteria > Bdellovibrionota > Bacteriovoracia > Bacteriovoracales > Bacteriovoracaceae > Peredibacter. Next base: position 8,681 of record CAXNNO010000028.1, on the reverse strand, counting down.
GATCATCGTCATTATCGAGTTCCTCAAAGTCACTTTCGTCAAAAGATTCTTCAGAGGCCTTGTCGCTTTTTTTGTCTGAGCTTTTTTTAGACTTCCCAGGACTTGAGTCATCAGATTTTTCATCTGATTCTTCATCATAATCCTCGAGATCATCCAACTCATCCAACTCTTCAAAGTCTTCAAAATCTTCCGAGTCTTCCGGGTCTTCGGAGACATTTGATTTTTTCACCCGGTCTTTTTCCCGGGCCCCCGTATTTTTCTTACTGTCCGATTTTTTATCCGAAGAATCTTCCGGAAGATCCTCATCAAAATCTAATTCATCTTCCTCATCAAACTCTTCCTCAAAACCAGCGTCGCTATTTTTAGAACGCTTCTCTGTCTTCGCTGATTTTTTTTTCTCGGGCCTCTGATCTGAAGTGTCCTCATCAATGTCACTAAAGTCATCAAAGGCTTCAGAGTCAAGATCATCTTCATTTTCAAAAGATGAACCACTCTTTGATTTCTGCTTTTTAACTTTCTTGGAGTCTTTTTCCTTTGTCTTTGGGACATCAGAATCAAACTCCTCCTCGTCATCAAGAACCAAATCACTAAACCCCGACTTGGTTTCTTTCTCGTTATCTGATTCGGCACGCTCTTTGGTTTTGCGGGATTTTTCAGGACTTTTTCCGCTATCCTCGGGCATTTCCATATCCCCGGATTCCTCGGCATCAGTCTCGAAGACAAATTTCGCATCAAAACTTTGAATGATCACATCTCTTTTCATCTGGGCGTGAATGGAGTTTTTGGCGATTTGAACTTTATTCGGATTACCGATGATTTTTTTATAACGGTTTTTTCCAGACTTCGTTTCAAAGTACAGTTCTAATTGAGTCCCTCGAAAAATCCAGTTTTTATTTTCCCAGCTGAGTTCAGGTGGTTTTTTCGATCTAAAAACCCAACGACCATCTGAAGGCGTGTAAACCTCCCGCTCTGACTCTTTGATTTCAAAAACCCAACCCTCTTTAGCGACCTTCTTCCAGCGACCCACATTGGTACTGGGCCCGATAACGGTGGCAACCCAGTTGCCCATAATATTTTTACACTGCTCTAAATGATCCATGATCCAGATGTCGTCTTCAAGATCCAGGGGATCCATCCAGCTAATTCGACTGTTCTCTTTATCTTTGGAAGAACTCTCACTTTTCTGACTGGTGGACGCTTCCGGTTTTTTAACTTTTCTGAGAGGAGGATTTAATAAGACGGCGATGGCGGTATCAATTTTTAGCTTCAAGGCCTTTGGTGTGATGTCCTGGGGGACAATATCCTCGATACCGAGCTTCGTAAGAAGCTGAGTCGTCTTTGCAGTCTGGACGTAATCAATGACGATGATTCTGAATTCTTTATCCCAAACAGCTTTACTGTCTTTTTTAACAAACGAAGAAAGTTGAGTCAAATCCGCTTTCGATTTAAACGAGACAAAAATAAGACCCGCATCATAGGCGCCAAGAATCAGCGCCAGTTCCTGCGAAACTCTGATGTCTTCAACCTCGTAGTCGTTCTTTTTTTTATAAAAACCAAGAAGCTCATCAAGAAGCTTATGAGGTTCTTTAAAAAGGAATTTCAGCATGCAAATCTGGATCGCCATGCAGATGATTTTACCAACAATTTGGAATTTTTGTAATGAAACTCACGTCCGACTATTTCAGTTTCTTTTCCGAGCTTTGTGTAAATTCGTTTTCACGAGTTTTACAAACAACGAATACACCCCCACTGCCCCTGTCAGGAAGACCCAGTCACTTAAGTGAATGGGAGAAAGATGAAGAAGGGCAGAAATTTTCGGAATCTGAATGAGACAAAACGACAGGCCCAGAGTCAGGACAATAATCACTTGAGTCACCCTGGAGCTTAAATCGGCGAGAATTATAACCAAAAAAGCACTCCAAAGTGAGAGCATCGCCATCACCCTCCCTCTGGCATGTCCCGGATGATTAATTTCAGTTAATCCCGAAATGTAATTATAAACAATAATCCCCGAGAAAATGAAACCCAGGAAAAAGAGAATTTGTCCCTCTTTTCTGGAAAAGAATTGTGCATCCGCATGATTCACAAGGGACTTTTTGGCCTGCCCCTGAAAAGCAAACAGGGCGGTCGGATGAATAATTAACTCCAGCCACACAATTTGAATCGGTAAATATAAAAGGGGATAACCCATGAGCGGAATAATGGCCGCCGTAAGCACAAAGGGAATGTGAAAAAGAATGAGATACTCAAAACTTTTTTTGAGATTAACAAATAATTGCCTCCCCTCCGCCACCGCATTCACAATGGTACTGAAGTTATCATCGGTCAAAACCATAAAGGAAACTTCCTTGGCACTCCTTGTTCCCCTTTTTCCCATGGCAATACTAATGTCTGCCATCTTAAGAGCAGGAACATCATTAACCCCATCGCCGGTCACCGCCACGAGCTCCCCTGATTTTTTCAAGGCCATCACGATGCTGAGTTTTTGAAGCGGCTTACACCGGGCCACGACGTGAATGTTTTGCAAGAAGAGAGGATTTTCTTCCAGCCACTTTTCTTCAAATTTTTCCGGATGATCTTCCGCAGAGATGACGTTTAAGAACTCATCGGATAATTCCACCTGACGCGCAATCGCCCTGGCCGTCTCCGGATGATCTCCGGTGATCATGGTGACTTTAATGTTATGAGAGTGGCAATACCTCATGGCCTCGATCACTTCAGCTCGAGGCGGATCCTCAAAGGCCAGAAGCCCGGAAAAAATAAAATCAGATGATGGCCCTGATGGATCACTCCCCTCACTTCCTGAGATTTTCTTCCAGGCACAGGCAAGAACCTTGTGCCCGCCCTGAGCAAAATTCTTCGTGTGATCTCTCCACTCCTCGAGCTCCGAGGGTAAGAACTGAACCATGGAAAAAATTGAATCCGGTGATCCCTTCACAAAAGCGAATCTTCCGTCACTCGTTTCAACAATTGCACTTTCTCTTTTTTTATCCTCAGTGAAGGGAAAAATTTGAATTTTATTATCCTCCACAATGTGTCTTGAGGTCGCAACTTCAACAATCGCCTGATCAACCGGATCATAGTCCTGAGAATTTGAAGCATTCAAGGCGCATTTTAAAACAGCACTTTCCTCCACTCCTCTGGCACCCATGACATGAGTGAGCTTTAACTCCCCCGCAGTAATCGTCCCCGTTTTATCTGTGCAAATCCGATTAATTCTTCCGATGTTTTCAACCGAAACCGCCCGTCTGACAAGAACGTGTTTTTTCGCTAGCCGGTAAACCCCAATCCCAAGGTAAAAAGTAAACACAACCGGAAACTCCTCAGGTATCGCCGCCACTGCAAGAGTCGCGGCACTCAAGAATGCATCCATCAACCCCTTCCCCTGATACATCCGAATGGCCGCAAGAAACAAACAAAACCCACCCGCTCCCCAGAGTAACCAATTCACGAGTCTCGACATCTCGGTCTGAAGAGGAGTTTTTTCCCGAGGTATAGCACCAACCGCCTGAACAATTTGCGCGTAATCTGTATGGCGACCTGTTTCAAGCACCAGAAACTCCCCCTTCCCGGAGAGAACCCTCGTGCCTGCGAATCCAAGAGATTCTTCCTCTACCCACACATCATCTTTGTCATGATGGCCCAATTTTTCAACATCAAAAAACTTCTTATAAACAGGAAACGCCTCTCCCGTAAGAGCAGATTCATCAATCAAAAGTGAGTCCGTCTCAAGGAATGCACCATCACTCGGAAGAATGTCATTATTTTTTAACAACACAAGATCCCCAGGCACGAGATCTCGAGAATTGATCAAAGAGCGTTGATTGTTTCTCAACACCATCGTCTCTGTAGCGAGATTTCCCTTCAGCGCATTCGTCGATGCCTCAGTTCTCCAATGAAGAAAAGCATCCATCAACACCAGAGGCAAAATCGCACTTAAAAGAACAATCCCATCCGTTTTTTCACCCATCCAAAAAAAAATAAAACCAATGACACAAAGAAACCAGATCATCGGATCTTTGAGTGTTTCCAGTGCAATCTCTTTCAGGGGATTCCCGACCACTTCAACAATTTCATTATCGCCAAATTTTTTTCGCTGAGAATCAACTTCCTCACTCGAGAGACCTGCGAGGGGGAAAGGGAGGGATTTAATTTTTTTGAACGATATCTTCTTTTTCATGGCGCCCTGAACGTAATTTGTTAATTGTTAGCAGTTAACTGGGGATGACCTAAACCATGAGAATGTTTCAACTTCCATTATCTTTCAATTCTCCAAGTGAAACTCCATCGACCTGGCACTGCCCATTATCAATCAAAAGTGATCAGTCATAAAAGACTCGTATCCAGATCAAGTAAAAGGGCCTCAAGTTCAAGTGTGAATCACCAAACCAATTATATCCGTTTTAGCATCCCCATTTAACCGCGAACAATTAAATGCCCCCCGGCTGGCCTTATGTCATGCTCGCAAGGATGATCTAAAACGCCCTTCCCCCGACAAAGGAAAAAATATGAAATTCATGATCCTTTTAGTCACAATCATCTTGATTCAACCTGATGTGAGTCTTGCCAATGGCGGATCGACCGCACTCGATGAAATGATCCTCCATCATAAAAAAGGAATTGAAAAGGCCAGGGAGGCAAGAGCTCCGGATGGGGACAAGGAGTTTGATCGATTATTAAAGAAGATGATTTCCGACCATGAGAAAGAACTAAAAAGAATGATCACCTTACGAAAAAAACTTTTTAGGGATGTTAAAGAATCTGTGAATGATGAGCTTTCCGAAGAATTAAAGATGATGGAAAAAGAGATCAACGAAGTTTTTCAAAAGTTTCATGCCAAAATAAATCAACACGATTCAGTTCCGTCCACTCCCAGAGTTGAAATTCAGGAAAATAAAAAAGCCTATGACATAGAGGCCGAATTACCAGGAATGTCTCCTGATCATATCAAAGTCAGGGTCGTTAAAAATGAACTCCTGATTGAAGGAAGAAGAGAAGTGGAAATAACTCGCGAAGAAAAAGGAGCGGTGAGTTCCGAATTTAATTATGATGAATTTAAGCGCCTCATACCTTTGGAAGATAAGGTTGATGTCTCGAGCATGAAGGTTGATTATCAAAATGGGATTTTAAAAATCCATCTGGATAAAGTTTAAATAGCTTCTTCTCTAAAGAATGTGTTGGGGTTTGGTATTCCATAAAAAAAGTTAATAGAATCGATAAAGGCGGGTCACCACCTGGGATTTGCTCTTAAGTTTCTAAAATCTTTTAAATCGCAGGTTCTCATGCAGGAACGACATCAACGCCTCTTAACTTTCGGAAATATCTCTTTACCCAATTCTTTCCATATTTTTGTGAGAGATCACATACTTTTTTATAATCAAGTGGCCACACTCGTCTCTTCCACGCATCTTCGAAGTTCTCTCTGAGTTTCTCTTTGTTCTCACCAACGGCATCGAGATTATTAAAAAGATCCACAAGCAAAAATTCATCGTGATGATCTTTAGGAAATTTTCTATTAACGAAGTGATATTCCCGGTTTCCCAGTTTTATTTTTCCTGTCCGCTTAGAATTATAGACAAAGGTATCTTTAAACATCTGGGTAAGGCCCAGACCAAAGCTGTTAAAATCGGACATATTTCTCATAAGAAAACGATGTGATCCGAGAAATTTAGCAACAACTTTTTTAGAATCTGGGGAAAGTTCCATATCCCCTAGCATCTCAGGTTTTACATACAATCCCTTCCCTAGCGATCTAAGCTTTTTAGTATTAACCAAAAGTCTAAGATCACGGCCAAGGGAATTAGAATACCTCTCAAGCTCACTGGCTCGGTAAACACGGCCACTCTGGAGGCATTTTGCAAGATCATCAAGTCTTTGTGCTCGGTTCTGGTTCATACACACTCATTATATCAGAATTTCGGCATTATTGAATAATTTCTAAGTTTTTACATTTTGTGCAATTATTACGTATATATTTGAATTTGTGGGGAAATATCTTAACTGATAATTATGAAGCAGTTTTATGAACAAAACCCTACCCCTCGATCCTGATTTTTTTAATTCCATAAATAGGGAGAATACACGCGACGATATTCTGAGATGGAAAGAACCATCTTATGCTAACTGGAGTTCGTGATGGTGAACCTTTCGCCCCTTACTGATATAAAAGGTAAAGAGATCGTTTACTGTCGAATTTCCTCAAGCTGAGCAAGAAGATACCAGAAACAAAAACATTGGTATCAACAACTACACGTATCAAGATTTGCGGGCCTTTTTAATTGCTGAAATAATTAAGATCACAGCATCACCTTGCCCGATGCCCATATGTTGCTTGGTCATTGTCGTTTTCGAATATATTTTGATGCAGTTTTTCTATGCATTCCACTTCTCATCGCGCTGATTTCAATATTACGAGTTTGTTCATAATGTCTAAAAAAGACACTTCACCTGATGATCCGTCAGCATTTGAGACCTCCTGTCGCAAAGAATAGTGAAGTAATTATATCAGGTGTGGGTAATTCTAATTGTCGTCGGTGAGTAGTTTATATTGTCGTCAGACAGAGGGTTAAGCAGCTCTCTTCTATTTAACTTTTTGTACGTTAATCGACATTTCATAGCCGAGTGCCTTAAGAATCTTGTAGATGGTATCAAAAGTGGGAGTTCTTTGCTGATCTCACTTCTCTAAGCGAGCAGCTAGCTTTCAGTTCGGTTACCAAAAGATATGATAGAAGAAAGTATTTGAATAAATATTTTCGATATGATTTATTGAATCAATGAAAGAAATTAATACATACACCCCCTGGAATCAACGTCGAATTTATGAAGATGAAAGCGGGCGACTTGTTATAAAATGGAAATCCAGAGAGAAATATTTTTTTATATTTTTCGCTGCTTTATGGAATACATTTGTAATTTTCTATTTTGCAGATGAATGGAATCATCTTACCAAATTTAACGGAACGATATATCTATCATTACAAGATGCGATTAATGATGAAAACTTTACCACTTCTTTGATTCATCCGTTGTTAGGAGTTATTTTTGCATACATTGCTATCTGTTTTCTCATCAATAAAACCAAGTATTCTCTTGAAAGAGGGTCTTTAGAAATAAGAAAAGGTCCTCTTCCTTGGTTTCCTAAAAAATTTGTACTTCCTAGCTCAGAAATTGAGCAATTTTATTTTCAAGAGAATGATAGTAGTTCGACTAAATTTCTACTAATGGTACGTTTATCAAACAGCAGTAACATTTGCATTGATAAAGGAATTATTTATTTGTCAGAAGTTAGTATTTTAGAGCAATGGCTCGAAAATAAGTTAGGATTGCAGACCGGACAAATGCGAAGCGATGCCACGAACACACCTAAAGAATTTCAATTTTCCATTTCGAGTCGTCAAGCAGGTCTTAAATTTCGCTTTATAACAATTGTATTATTCGGAGGCAATTCCATATTAATTTTGCTTTTAAATTGGTTTAACAAAATTCCAAACATGGTTATGTGGTGCATCTTAATAGTGTGTGCAATTCTAGGATTCTTTATGGGATCGGTAGCGGCCCGTCAGATACGATCAAAGGGCATTTTTAAGTCGGAAGTAAGCAATGACCAGATCTCTATTGCCTGCCCTGACCCTAAACAGGGACTTAGCTTTGAATGCAAACCTTTAGATATTCTAGAACTCGAACTATCGTACGATACCAGAAGTAAGACAGGTAGAGGAATCGAAACGTGGACTATAGTTCTTAAAAATAAATCTCGAATGAGCGTGACGCCTTCATATGGCCATCCAGTCAATAATTTCATTGCGGCCATTCGTCGATTACGCCCTGAATTGCCTGTGCGCGAATATGACCGTAGAAATTAACCCAATGATTTTGAGACACCTAATGAGTCGTTTCTCTTCGCCCTACTGCTTTCCTTAAGAGGCCAAGTATCGAATCAAACTAAATCTTATATTCTTTGGTGCCGGATATTGGGTCACATGGACTTATACCAATCCGGATGATGAGAAGACTCCATATGCATATTTTGTAACCGACAAAATTGAGTATGGTGGAAAACTTTATAAGCTCATTTGGATGCTAGAGAACCATGAAATTTATATCGGCGTGATTAATACCGGGGGGTTAGACCTACGAGCTTGGACCAGCGGTTATCCTCTCTCACGTTATCAATGCGTTTAAGATGCTCAAGCACTGTTGACCATGATTCTTTGAAACTAACTGGTTTTTTGAAATCTACAGCACTTCTCAAAACTCGTTCAAAAGTGTAAGTTGGGCCTTAACCCCATTCTAGCCGATTAGAATTTTTACGATTACGATTCGCCGATGATTTTTGATCCTAAGTACCCCATTTTTATTTTCAACAGCTATATCGACATGAGAAAAGGTCACAATTCTTTGTCACATCTGGTCACTTACCAAATGGATCACGATCTCTTATCGGGGTCACTCTTTTTGTTCGTCGCCAGAAATCGTAAATCAACCAAGGCAATCTTTTTTGACGGTAATGGACTGGTCGTTGTTCACAAAAAATTGGAACGTGGACGTTTCATGTCTTTTGACGATCTCGCTGTAGTCACAGAGATCAATTCAAATGAACTCACACTGATTCTTAGCGGGGGTCAGATCCCCCTGAGCAAGTCCGGCAAAAAAATATCTCTTACAAAGTAATTTTTTTGTGG
>CAXNNO010000027.1:0-12478 GCA_964203555.1 Bacteriovoracales bacterium | reverse complement strand
GAAAAGAGCAGTTCAGGATTGGTGAAGATGAACATTTCAAGAGCAGAAATAAAATAAAGAGAGTACACCAAAAGAACAATCACCATTGTTCCAAGAAGAGTCTTAAATGTATTCAACATCCCTTCTTCCGTAATCATGATCGAAAGTCTCTCAATAATGAGTGTGACGATCACAATGGGAAAAAATGCGAGATGTTTTTGAGAAATTGATGTCATTTCGGCGCTATAAAATGAATAGCCGAGCATGAGCATGATAATAAGTGTGAGGATAATTGATAGCCGTGGTACGGCCAGGAGATAAAATTTATCGAGAACATATTTTTCGCCGATACCGATTATAACCACAATTCCGAAGAAGAGCATTCCAAAGCTAAAGGATGTTTCCTTGAAAAATAGCGTAAGGAGAATGGGTGTAAAAATGCCAAAAGTCGGAATACCAATTAAGTTACGGGCTATGGCAAGCACCAACGTTCCGATCGGGATCAGGAGAATCGTCGTAAACATCGTTTGAATAGGCAGTGGAAGACGGTATAAGCTGAATTTCGAAAAGATAGAATCAGATTTAATAACTTCTTTTTTAAACTCCGCTTTGTTGTAACGGTTAATTCGGGATCTCTCCGCCTGGATGGAATATGAGACTCTTTTTTTAGAAATAAGTTTTTCAACTTCTTCATAGTTTCTGTGGATCACCATGAAGTTATCAGGTCTCTGACCAAAATACCCCCTGTTGGTGTCGATTGGAATCCATTTGTTGGCGAGAAAAACTTCATTGGCGAATGTGAAGCGAAGCTTTACCTCTTCCTTCGCCTTTTTCAGGTCGGGCATTCTAACCAACACAACAATTCGTGAAGGAACTCTCTTCCTCCTCGCCATAATATTGAATAATCTGGCCTTAATAAGAGGTGAACCTTTTCCGGAATTAAGAGTTTCGTGAATCGTCTTAATATCTGTGTTGCGTTGAATTTCTTCTTCAACATAGTAATAGATCTTTCTAATGAGGCTCGTCTTGTCCTCACTTCCCTCAAGGATTGCAGTTTCAAGATTGCTGATGGCATCTTTATCCTCCGAAATGAGCGGAGGTACCTTGAGGTATTTTTCAAGTCCCTTCGGATAAGTCTCGGTATAATCTTTGGGTATATTTTTATAAAAGACAGGCTTGAGATCGACTCTGGCCGAATAAGAGATTCTACCCTTAATAAATTCTTTGGAAGACCATGTGGCAAGATTTGAGTCTGAATTTGAATCTATGAAAACCTGAAAGTCTTTAGAGCGAATTTTTTCATCCGAAATTTTCTGACCAGGACCTGATTTAGGAATAGGAAAAGCGAAACTATTGGTGTCCCCCTTGGGCCTGACGATGAGATGAAAATTCCAAACATCGTCCACCATTTGAGGGATGAGAGAGAGATTCAAGATCTGAGACTTGTAGAACAATATTCCGGCGGGGAATAGAATCAAAAAAGCGGTTATAAATACGATTATTTTTTTCATCTATTAATCACCCAGAACATGTGAGCGGGCCACGTCCACAATGAAGCGGCCCAGGAGGAGATTTCTACCTATCAGAAATTTATAGTCCATCTTGGAACGGTCATTAAGATTAATATTGACCTCCCTGTCGATGTTTCCAATTTTAATTTTTTCTTTGATGACATATCTTTTGGTAACAAGGCCGGAGGTATTGGAGACCTTTTGAGTTGTATCAACCTTTCGGACAACTTCTACTGTTCGCCCCTCGGAATCGAGAGTTTGAAATTTGACAAATAATTCACCTCGCTGCTCTACCTCTTCGATATTAACTGCATGCATGGAAGTTGTTTTGGCACCGCTATCAATTCTCGCTTTGTGACGTATTTTTAATTCAGGAAGACTGACCCACTCAATCCTGCCGATTAAAACTTTTTCTTTAAGTAGTTGTGAATAGGCTTTGGGCATTATCACTGCTGTAAGAAGAGCGAAGAGAAAGAGCACTTTCACTTTGAGAAGCCTTTTTTAAGACATTTTAAATGCTTACATCTTAATCTATGGGGTTTGTCATCGGCAATAGGTAAGCCGTGGTAATTTCGGCGGGTCTGAATAAAGACTTAATCTTGGCATGAATTATACCGATAGAATCAGGAACGTATGCCAAAAGGGGAACCAAATGACTTATAAAGTAACATCCTTTTTCACCTGGTGTTTCTGTTTTGCATTCTGGACCTTCATGGTCGTGCACTACACCCACATGAAAACTCCATCACAATATCGAGAAATTGCCAGTGCTTCCTCTCAGGAAACCCCTTGGTATGATGCGAGTTATAAGTTCTAGCGTAAAAAGGATTTCAACCAGCTCAATTTGCCTTCATAGGGTGGATACCTAACCGGGACGTCCAGTCTACTGCCATTTTCAAAAACTGATTTAAAGTGTGAGAAGGTCTCAAAACTTTTTTTGCCGTGATAACTCCCAAAACCACTTGCTCCAACGCCACCAAAGGGCAGAAAAGGATTTGCAAGGTGAAGGACCGTATCGTTTACGCACCCCCCGCCGAAAGGAACTTTTTTTATAATGTCCTCTTTTATTTTTTTATTTTCTGAAAAAAGGTAAAAGGCCAGAGGTCTAGGTCGTGAAACAATCTTTCTAATAACCTCTTCCAAATTGTCATATGGAATGACGGGAAGGATAGGACCAAATATCTCCTCCCTCATAATTTCATCATCCCAGGTTACGTCTTTTAAAATGACCGGTGGAAAAAATTTTTCTTCCCTGCAATCCTGCGTTGGATTCACAATCTTCACTGAAGAATGAAGGAGGTTTTTAAGCCGATCAAAATTTTTCTCATCAATTATTCGGGAATAATCGTTTGAGGTCCTGATATCCTTTCCATAGAATGCATCGATATAAAATCCTATCTTTTTGATGAATTCATCCTGGTGTTTTCTGGGAATCAATACGTAATCCGGGGCGACGCAGGTTTGACCGGCATTAAGGAACTTGCCCCAAACACATCTTTTCGCCGCCACCTCAAGATTGGCCGACTCTTCAACTAAGCATGGACTCTTGCCCCCTAACTCAAGTGTGACGGGCGTCAGATTCTCGGCAGCTGATTTTAAAATGATTTTGCCGACCGAAGAGCTTCCCGTAAAAAAAATGTAGTCCCATTTCTCCTTTAACAGCGCCTCGGTTTCTTGAATGCCACCAGTGACAACAATCACCTCATCATCCTGAAATACCTCTTCAACTATTTCCCTGATAACCCTCGATGTGTGCCCACTTAATTCTGATGGTTTCAAAACGATTCTATTGCCGGCCGCAAAGGCACTGATGAGTGGCAGGAGGGCCAGTTGAAGTGGATAATTCCAGGGGGAAATAATAAGCACAACCCCATAGGCCGAGGGATAGATCTTACTTCTTCCTGGATAAAGCCTTATGGGAGTTTTCACTTTTTGAGGATGAGTCCAGCTTGCCAGATGCTTTAGTGTGAATTTGAGCTCTTCAAGGATGTAACCAGACTCTGTAAGGTAACTCTCAAATGCAGATTTGCCCAAGTCGGCCTTGAGGCCCTGATTGATGAGTACTTCTTTTTTGCGAATAACATCTCTGAGCTTCTCCAACCTCTTTTTTCGAAGATCAATGGGAAGATCGCCGCTTTCATAGACTTTATTTCTTAATTTTTGTGCACAACTAGAATGATTCATGACCTATTTTTCTATTTTTAAATATTTAACATAGTTTCTTATAATACTGGATCGTCTAAAGTTTTTAACCTCAGGGTAATGAACAACAAAAGAGCTTTCATACATCATTGGAATCCACGGAAGATCCTCATAAACGATATCTTCCATTTGATGAATAATCCTGTCCCTGTGGTCCATATTGGTTGTTTCTTTTAATTTTTTATAAAGCCCGTCAATTTCGGGATTGGAATATCCGCTCTTATTAATCCCTGGAAAATTGGTAGAAACTAATAGCTGAAGAATATTTTCACTATCAGGATAATCAAAAAGCCAATTATCAGTGAAAAACATCAACTGCCCTGCCCTACCCTTAGTTAAAAATTCCGAGAAAGTCAGAATCTGTATTTGAACTTTAAGTCCGATCGCCTCAAGTTGTTTTTTAACAAATTCGGCTTCGGCCAGATTGATCCCTTGATTACCTCTGGTAGAATATATAATGGTTGGCATGGAAGCGGGTGAAGTGAAACCCGCCCTCTTGAGATAGGTCTTAGCGAGTTCCGGATCGTATGTGAAGGGGAAATCTTTCGTAGGAACGTAACCTGAAATTCCCGGCACAAGAATTGAATTGGCCCTTAAGTTCGTGTTAAGAGAAAGAACTTTAATGTAATTTGAGTAGTCAATTGCAGAAGCTATCGCCTTTCTTAGATATTTATTTTTTCCGACCAGAGGATCCCTCATATTAAAGGCAAGCCAGCGTTTTGCCAGTGTCGGAAATTGTTTTAAATTTACTTTCTTTTTTTTAATTTCTGATAAAAGCTCCCCATTCTCATCATACAATTGCGGCAGATAAGTTTTAGGAACAGTTAGTAAATCAATCTCGTGATTAAAAAATTTCTTCCACCTGTCTTCCTCACTGCCAGTAATATAAAAACGTACTTTATTAACAAATGGGATTCTCTCCTTACTTGAGGCCAGAAGATTTTCGACATTGGCGTATCGATCTCCGGAAGTGGGGTAGAAATCCTCGCGATAATCCTGAAATTTCTCTAGATCTATGTGATCGTGGCCGTAACCTTTAAAAATGTAGGGTCCAGTTCCAACCAGAATATGATCTAATTCGTTTTTATAATAATTAACGATTTCCCAGGGAACGGGACTAAGGAAGTTAAGCGCCAGATAAAAGATTATATTCTTTTCTGATCGCTTTAATTTTATTTTTAAGGTGTATTTATTTTCAGCTTCGACTCCAGAAAGCGCCGTTTTTGGGATGTTGGTCCAATCGTTTTTTACTCTTTGACTGTATTCATCGAACCCCTCAATCAGTCCCTGAAATAAACCCTTTCCAGGACTTTTCAATTTATCCAGGGCCAGTCGTTTAAACTGATTGACGAAATCTTCAGCAATCAGCTCCCTTCTGCCGTCAAATGCCTGGTGAGAATGATAATAGATATTTTTTTTCATTTTTATTCTGAGAACAAGACCTTTTTCTGAAACTTGAAGAGGCCCGTCAGCAATTAAAGGTTGAATCTCATAGGGTCTCTTCAAATAGTGATATTCATACAAAGGTTCCAGCACCTGGGCGGAAACAAAAAGTGAATCATCGCTAAATGCTTTCGCGGGATCAAGACTTTCAATTTTATCATCCAAAGACATCCTGAGGCTGGTATCTGAGATCGAACTAAATTTGAGATTTTTCCACGACCAGTATGTCAGAAATAAAAAACCGGCCGTCATCACTGCAAGGGCAATGGTCATTTTCTTCATAAGCGTATAACGTTTTTTTTGAATTGATTGAAAAAAGATTCGCTCTTTATACCCAAGGCCATTTCTGCCACTTCTTTTCCGGCATTAAATCCCAAACCCATTCCATGACCACTAAAGCCACCAATCATATAGGTCTCGAGTGGTGCCTGAATTTTATCAATTAAAGGTAATTCGTGCTCGGTAAATCCCATCGTTCCTGACCACCGGTTAATCACCCGGAACCCGAGGCCCAGCTGAGTTGTAAGATAGTCCTCAAGTGAGTGCTGAATGATCGGTGAAATCTTTTCAAAGTCACCAGTTTCACCCTTCTCATCCAATAATCGCTTGCCTCCAATAACGAGGGCCTTATTATTAATTTTTCTCCAGTACACTCTTTCTGGAGGATCGTAATACAGACCTGGACAATCAAAATCGTCATCAATTTCAACTGCCAGCATTTGCGCCCGGCGAGGAATAATTTGATCTACGAAAGACGGGTGAAATTGTGAAAAATACCCGTTTAATGCGAGGACAACCTGCTTTGCCTTTATGGAATTAATCTCAGTGATCACGCCTTCAGGAGTTAATTCAAATGCGGAGGAATTTTCAATGATTTGAACTTTTCTTGATTCCAAAAGTTTTTTGAGGGAATTCAGAAGCTGCATGGGATTTATTTTATATTCTGGAGATGCTTCAAAGGCACCAAAAAAACAGGGTCGTAAAGATTCGGGAAGTGATCCATTGTCTTTCCATGTAAATTTAAAATTTTCTGGTAAAAAGTCTTTATGACTCCATTCCAGAAACTGCCCCTCGGACTTAAAAAGAGTCATTGATGAGGATCGTTCAAACTTAATCTCCGGTGAAGCCTTGAGAATATGTCGATGAACTAACTCCAAAGATTGGTCTGCAAAATTTAAAATACTTTTTGCCTTCTTTTCACCCCATTTCAGGAAAAGAGACTTATAAAATGAGGTGCTTCCAATCGTAAGGAACCCTGCATTCCTGCCACTCGCTCCGGCACCACAAAAAGATCGATCAATGATGGTTATTTTTAAATCCGGGCTCATTTCAGATAACCAGTAGGCGGTGGAAAGACCGGCGTATCCACCTCCGATAATCAAAACATCAGTTGATATATCGGGGCTTTTAAATGAATGCTGTCTGTACCAGTGAGAAGTCGTCATCTTTTAATTCCTAAGAATACGAAATAAGAGTTTGTACTCCCAATCCTTAAATGGCCCATTTCCGTGATGATTTTTTGTCAATTCAACATATGATTCGTTCTTAAGGAGTGCTTGAAGCTCTGAGACTTTATAGCCGATTGAACTGGTGGCCAGTCGGTCATCATGCTTTAAGGCGAGAAGCATTTCGGTGAGGGCCTTTATTTCTTTTCGCAAATTAATAAGGATCTGTGCGTTTTGGGGGTCATAACTTGAATAGACTGCAATTGCGATATCGATAATAATCGAAGAAAGCTTTTGCATTTCCTTTATATCATCCCCGTCTGATTCTATAATGCCGTAATCAATAATCAGATGATTTTGTGGTTTTTTGGATGCCATGCCTATTAAAGGAAAAATCAAGCGATCAATTTCATTGAAAAAGAAACCTTGCTTTGAACTGAGCCCCTTATAAATGGAGGTGACCTTTCCCGTCGGAATCACCCCATCGGTGACAAAAAAATAGGCATAGATATCGTCTCGAAAAAACTCATCATGTGCTTCAACAACGTCAAGCTTCGAAGCATGAACGGTGATTTCAGGAACCTCTCCTGAAACCTTATCTGGATTTAATACCCATCCATCATATTGATCGTCTTCTCTTAAAGGCCAGTTCGTCGTTTTATGTGAAGTGTATTTTTCTAAGAGTGCCGGATCAATCTGATGCTTTTCAAGTACTGAAATCACTGCCCTCAAGTCAGGACGCAGGTAAAATCCCTGATAAACACCCCTACCAAGGGCATAGGTTTCTGAGGCCTCCAGAAAAATGGGAATGATTTTAGAATTCCCGGCCCATGAAGACATACAAATGAAGAGTCCAAATAAAAACCATTTCATGCACTACCCCTTATAGATTTATCAAAATGATAACATCCAGGGGTGGCAGTGACGACTAGAAGTAAGTGAAAGTTAGCTTATGATGCCTTTTTGGGATTTTTGATTTCAGGGTAGAAGTCCTCTTCGTACTCGCTCTTGTACTTCATGAATATTTGATAATTGGAGTATTCAATTTCAGACATCATCCCGATTTGCTCATCCAGGGATTTTCGAAAACACATATCGATGAAATTCAAATGAAATGCATCAAGATTTGAATAAAAACCTTCAGTGAGGGGCACACTTTTTAACAGATCCTTTAAACTTTTGGCATGGTACATATAAACCACCTTAGTGAAAATCCTATCGGTCGTTATGATCTTGAGTTGAAGGTTGTTTCAAAAAACTTTGCCTCGAGAGTGAATTAGGGACTATAATTTATTAGCTGAGTGTTTTCGTTTCACAGGTAAAAAAGTCAGGTATTAACAATGAATCCTTTTTGGAATTTTCTACTCGAGATGGGGCTTATTACTTTTTTGGGAATCCTCTACTACTTCTACCAAAAACGTAAAATTGTGAATTATGAAGAAAACAAAAATCCACTCATTGTTGATTTCATCCTGAAGTCATGTCTTGCCGAAAAACAAGATGGCCCACAAATTGAGCTGGATACTCTCATTGAGTCGTTGGATGATTATTTACTTAACCCCGCATCGATGCCACCCATCGGAATTTTGAAAGTATATGCCGCATCTTCTGGATGCTCCTTGGAATTAAGAGAAATTATTCTTAATGGCGTAAACGAGTTAGAAGCTGATGATGTTAAAAAATAATTATATCTCTCCCAATGGTCATCAAAAACTAATTGATGAATTAGACAGGCTTTTAAAAATTGAACGGCCAGAGGTCACTCAACTGATTCAATGGGCGGCGAGTAATGGTGACCGTTCTGAAAATGCTGACTATATCTACGGTAAAAGAAGATTAAGAGAAATTGATCGACGGCTCCGTTTTTTAACCCAACGCCTGGATGCGGCAATTATAGTTGGCCATGATCGTCCGGGTACGGACAAAATTCAATTTGGTGCCACGGTTAAATTGATGGATCAGGATGGACACGACAGGGAATTTACGATTGTCGGAATTGATGAAATCGACACGTCAAAAGGGCGGATTAGCTGGCAGTCTCCAGTGGGAAAAAGTTTAATTGGAAAAGAGATTGGAGATGAAGTTGTGGTGAAAATTCCCTCGGGTGAAATGACTTACGAGGTATGCTCATTTTTCTATCAGGTCATAGATTAATCAAACCATCACAAGAATCACTTCAAATGAAGATCAGAATAAATTCCTGGTTTTTTTGAACATTTTTCTTGTTCTACGGAAAAAGTACGCTTATACTTAATATCAAGTTACGGAAAAAATACGGAGTAATAAGTGGCCCTTACAAAAAAACAAAAAGATGTTTTAGACTTTATTACGAACTATGTTCGTGAGAATGGATATTCACCCACCCAGAAAGAAATCCAAGAATACTTTGGCTTCAAATCCCTGGGATCAGTACAAGATTATATAAAATACCTGACGACTGGAGGTTACTTAAATAATGATTCCCACTCAGTTAGAGGCCTCATGCCTTCTGCCGTTCAACAAAACTCAGAAGAAATACCACTTTTAGGAAATATTGCGGCCGGGACTCCAATTGAGGCAATCGAGAATTCAGAAATGATCAGTGTACCATCTCATATGCTCACTAAAGGCCAGCATTATGCCCTCAAGGTGAGAGGCGAGTCCATGATAGATGATGGTATCCTGAATGGAGATGTGGCCATTATTAAGCATCAGACTCAGGCCGAAAATGGTCAGATCGTTGTAGCAGTTGTGGATAACGAAACAACATTAAAAAGATATTTTAAAAAATCAAAAGAAATAGAACTTCATCCGGCCAATAAAACAATGAAACCCATAATCATCAAAGATAAAGAATGTGAGATACGGGGCCTCATGGTCGGCCTTATCAGAACCTACTAATTCCTAACACAACTTCAATAGCAAGATACGCTTTATATTCGTCAAGGAGGACGTCTATGTCTATTCACGCATATGTTTATTCTTCAAAAACTCAAATGAATGATGCTGAAATTTTCGCAAAAATACAAGCACAATTGGTCAATCGCTATCAGGTCGATGAAAAACTCGCAAACGAAATGGCGTGGGATCTGATTGAGGTTTTATCAGCGGTAGATGGAGACATCGATATCTTTGAGAAATACTTTCTGCAATAAAAGTAACTCTTTTTTAAAGTACAAAATGTTAATGAAGTTTACTCCTCGTAACGAATGCTACAGGCAAGAAAACTTCTTCGGCGTACAAACTATTCTGGAGGAAAGTCAAATGATCACAGAGCAAGATTTATGGATCAGCAAATCATTTTTAGTACTTATCGGCAGTTTTATGTTTTTCAGTCTTATTGGAGTTCTGTAGCCCATCCGGCCCCGAACAGAAAAAAATGATCTCGGGGCCTATGTTTGAGAAAAAACCATCTCTTCGATTCCCTGATCCTTAAATTCTTTTTTAAGAATGAGAACATTTCCACCAACTTGTTTGATGAGTATTCCACAAGTGTGTTTTTTAAGTTTAATGATTGAAATGTTTTGTAACGCAAATGGATTTCCTGATCGCTCCAACCCGGACTCATTAGTTATTTCTTCAATAAGAAACTTATCCTGGTCATTTGGCACGACGAACTCAAAACCAAACTGGTTAATAGTAAAACCATAAGGGCAATGAAGACACGCCGATGAACAACAGTGGCCGCGTTTTTTATGAAAGTGGCTTGTGAACACTGTAAAACCATCTGAATTGATATACGAAAAGGAATCACTCATGATCGGCATTATAATAATAGATTACTTGTTTTGTAGACTCTAAAACTCATGGCGCCATATTTGGGTAGATTGCCATCAAATGAAAAAACGTGACCCGCGTCTTACAATTCCTTACTTTAAAATTGAGCGTTAAGACGCTGAGAATTCAGAACTTACATAATCTATCACTGATCTTCTGACAGTTTTGCCTCGAATTAATAATTGAAATGGGGCTTTCTGACTAGTGAGCTTTTTGTTTTGACGCTTGTTTCAAATAACTCATTTTGAGATGTTATCAAGTTATCTATTTTGGCACGAAGGTTGCTCTTAAGCGTATCAAGCAGGGGGAATGAACTCCAAAAAAAGTTCAAAAATGTCCCAGGAAAAGTTTAGCTAACCACTTTGCTTTTTCCCAAAAAGCCCTCCAATAAACTTCCCCGTTCCTTCCCCTGCAGGTTATTTAAAATAAAAAAAAGGCCCGAGCTTTCTCGGGCTTTTTTTTACACAAATTCTATTGACCCATCCAAAATCCCCAACACGATCAGGTGAGAAGTCATTATCAAATCACTTGAACAGCACCTAAGTCATCAACTACACGGATGAGTCCCCAGGCATGCCACCAGCTTAAAGGGGAAGGTTTCGACCAAATCGGTGGGGCAAATTAAAAAAATAAAGTCTCCCTCCGACCCTGCCGATAAGAGGACGAAGGAATTTTATAAATGAAAGCACTGAAGCGCTTTTTATCAATCGTTGTTTCGCTGGCATCCACTTATGTGTGGGCATCATCGTCTATTGATCTCGCGGCAGGAAAAAAAAGAGTCACAATTGATTCCAATAGTACTGAATGGAGCCATTTTTGTTTTGATCAACAATATGGTTGTGCTCGTTTCAGGGTAAAAGAGAATAATCGCTTCACTTTTGGCCTGGTTAAAATTTTATCTTCTGAAACAAATATTCCAAATTTCAAAAATTACTGTGAGAAGATCTTTGATGATTCAAAGAAAACCCAGAACTCTTTGCAGGATTTTTCTCATTACAAAAAGAATTCTACAGAATCATGTTCATGGTCCGCCGGTGAACAGTTAACGAGTTTCATGTGGAAAGATGGCATCCTTATCATGGTGACAATTTCAGATCACAAATTACGTAATTCCATTAATGAAATGATAGAGCAGGCAAGGATTTATGATCAACCGTAAATCAATAATTTTATCTTTCGTCATGCTTCTTTCTCTAAACGCGCCACAATCGTTTGCTCAGAATGGAAATACTTACACTCCTCCCGAAGCCGGTCCATTGGCGAGACTTTACGAAAATGAAAGTGATCCAATCAAGAAAAAGGCTTTGGGTGAAAAAATCATTAAGGAATGTCCTTTTAGAAGAAATAATACCGAATTGGATTCTATCATGACCGAAGCTGTGAACTTACAGCTCTCTTCGAATGTACCTGATTCAAAATACAATCAATGTTCTAGTCAGCTCAAATATTTTAATGAATCTATTTCCCGGACCGCGGAGCTTAAATCCAAACTAGATGTTGTAAGTAGCCGCTCAACTCAAATGACTGCTGAAGAAGAGGCCAATTTAAAGAAGGAAATTGAAGTCACGCAAGTGGCGGCCAATTCCTTTAATAATCTTTTGCAACTCGGGTGCGAGTTTCAAAATGGCACTAATGATATTTCGAACCTGGGATATAGATTGATTAACATCATGGATATTGCCTCCAATGTGTTTATAGCCAATCCAACAAGTTCCATCGTCGCCTCATCTGCAGCTCTTTCAGGAAGGCTTGTCGTATCATTGAGCCAATGGCTTTTTAATAAACCCAACAATAACGAATTACTGACTAAAGAGGCGAACGACTCGAAACGCTTTGTGAATGATATCTGCCTCTTCAGGACATTGGCCTACAAGTATGAGGATCTCTATGTTGATCCCTTTGAAAACCCGGAAAACGAACTATTAAAACGAAAAACGACTAAAAATGAAGCAACCGCCAGAGTAAACACCCTTCGTCAATGTGTCACCCCTCCCCCAAATGAACCATTAGCAAACCTGACTGCATTTTCAAGAGAACTTATTTCTGCCATTGATGGAACAACCAATCAAAAACAATGCATCAGCTTAATTAGTAAATTTAATTCTCCTGGATCTATACACCTTAAGAATCTGGCCAAGACCT